>JBCCJU010000194.1:0-10065 GCA_039027715.1 Cyanobacteria bacterium P01_C01_bin.120 | reverse complement strand
CCGACAACGAGGTGTAATACCGTTGCATCTGCTGTTCGATAGCCGCAGGATAGGGAGTCTGCATCACGTTAAGGGGCGTACTGCAGTTTTAGCTTATCGGGTTCCTAAAAGTTTGGAGTTTATATAATCCTTGTTCCTAAGGATGTCTTCATTGAGGAATCAATCCATGAAACTTGTCATCTTTGGGGCAACCGGAACCGTCGGCGCCCAGGTCGTTCAGCAGGCCCTTGAACAGGGCCACACCGTCACAGCGTTTGTCCGCAATCTAGCTAGGCTTGACCTCCAACATCCCCACCTCAGCTTTGCTCAAGGGGATGTGATGGACGCTGCGGCAGTAGAACAGGCCATTCGGGGCCAAGATGCCGTAATTTGTGTCCTGGGCTCAGGCAAACAATTAAAGAGCACCATTCGCTCAGAAGGAACTCAACAGATTATCCAATCAATGGAAAGAGTCGGGGTGCGTCGATTAATTTGCCAATCTACCCTGGGCACAGGCGATAGCTGGGGCAACCTGGACTTTTACTGGAAGTACATCATGTTTGGCTTCATCCTGCGCCATGTATTTGCCGACCACGAGCGCCAGGAAGCCCTGGTGCGAGAGAGCAATTTGGACTGGACGATTGTGCGGCCTAGCGCCTTTATCGATGGCCCGCGTACGGGGCGCTATCGCCACAATTTTCCGAGCACCGACCGCGACATCACTCTCAAGATTTCTCGGGCAGATGTTGCAGATTTCATTCTCAAGCAGCTCTCGGACCCGTCATCTTTGCACCGGGCACCGAGCTTGTCGTACTAAATTGCTCTGTGCTGAAAAGCGCTCATGTGGGGGAATTGAAGGTGGCGTCTGTGCGATCGCAATTCCCCTGCCTGACATTTTGCCGATTGCCCCGACATCGTTTCCATTCACAATGATTAACGTTTGAAATTACGGAGTTCAAACCATGTCAGCTGAATTCACTTTCCAAATTGCTTTAATTCTGGCTACGTTGTTGTGTTCTCTCGTAGCAGGCTTTTTATTTGCTTTTGCCACGGTTGTGATGCCTGGGATCAAAATGCTGAATGACCGCGAATTTATCCGAGCATTTCAGGTCATCGACGGCGTCATTCAGAATAATCAGCCACTATTTGTGGCCGTCTGGGTGGGGTCCGTAGTGACCTCAGTAGCAGCGGCGGGACTGGGCCTCGGTCAACTGGATGGCACTCAGAATCTGCTGCTAATTTCGGCTCCCCTTGTTTACATCTTTGGGGTTCAATTATCCACTTTCACTATCAACGTACCGCTAAACAATAGACTCCAAGCGCTGAACGTGGATGCAATGGATAGAGCCGCTCTGAAAGCGGCTCGAATGCGATTTGAACCCGGCTGGAATCGATGGAACTTAGTCAGAACACCGTTTGCTGGCCTAGCGTCTGTCTTATTCATGATTCTCCTCTTCAAACTTTGAAGAAGTCCCTGAGAAGGCTGTAACCGGAAAACTTTCTGACTATCGCAAAGCCATCAGCCGCCATTGATCCGCTTCTGGACAATAGCAGCTTTTCTGACCTGAGTTGCTCAGCCCTCTATCCCCTAAAGGCTGTGGGCGTTACCCCTACCACCTTGCGAAACTGCTTGTTAAGGTGACTGTGACTGGTGAATCCGCATGCTAGCGCAATCTCGATGATGGGCTGATCGCTGTGCTTTAGCAGGTGCTTAGCCCGTTCCAATCGCTGCTGAATCACGTATTGATGGGGCGAAATTCCCATGGACTGTTTGAACATGCGGCCAAAATGAAACGGGCTCATATCCAGTAGTCTGGCCAGGTCTGCCAGCTTGATATCTTCGGCCAAACCGGCATCAATGTAGTCTAAGATGCGCTTTAGGTGATATGTCGGCAAACCCCCTCCATAGGTTGGTACCTGGGTCGAGATGGTTCCGTAGTTACGCAGCAGTTGCACTGCCAATACGTTTGCCATTGAGTCTAGATACAGTCCGTTGCTGGACTGACGTTGCTGGACCTCTGCCAGCAGTAGCGTGGCGATCGCTTCAAGCTGCTGCTGTCGACTCTGAAAGGTGGGTACTAGCGTGAGGCGATCGCCGTTCTCTCCCAACGTTTCTTCAGCAACCTGCTTCAGAAATGATTCGGGTAGCTGAATCCGTAGGCAATTCTCATCCCCCTGCCACCTCGTAAACAGTGGCGTATTAGCCGGGGTGAGCAACATATCCCCATAGCGATACAGCCCGGAATGGGTTTTCCCGTCCTGAGTGTGCAGGTAGTGCAGGGGGCGCGACTTCAAGCTCACATACAGCGTATGTGCTGCCTCAGCAGGAACATGCGCTTCGCCGGGCGGAAATTGAAGATGTGCAATTTGAATGGTCTCAGTCCCCAAGGCTGAAGCTGACTCGCTTGGGTTCAAGTCCTCAGGTAATGAATCTTCTGGCTGGGGGTAAGCAAGAGCCATAAGGTTAAGGCATAGTCACGTTGCTGACATCAAGGCGCTGACTGCAAACCACAGCCAACTTTCCTTTGCATTTTGAAAATGATTTCGACTCCATGGATACCGTCTGGAAACGTCTCGATGGGGCTGATACTTCGGGATATCTTGATTTACCCATGCTGCAACATTACCAGTGGTTGACCAAACGCTTTCTCACCGGAGTTTGGGTGCCGCCCGCTGGCTGGCCAGCCAACAACCTGCCCACAGAAGGGACGCTGAACAGCTGCTTCCATCAATACTTCGAGGGTGTTTGCGCGATCGTGTTCCGTATCCAGCACCGCTAGCTTTGTGGTTCTGACGGAGGCACACCGTTTGGTTAGACCAGTTTTGACAATCGTTTTTTCTACCATGTCCCGCACTCGATGGAGCGTCGTCACAACACTGCACTTAGCTGCCACCATATTGGCCACATATAGGCTAGCTTCGGCAATGCCAATCACGGGTTTAACCGTAATCTCGCGGGCTGCCTCAATGCCGGGAGCGCCCCAACAGGCCAAAATAAAGGCATCCGAGTCACGATCAAGAATAATCTGCTCTAAAATGCCGGGAATTGCCAAATATTCATCGTAGAAGCTCTCAATAGATTCAGGGCCGCTTGCGGGCTGCACTGTCACAATCTCAGTCCCCGGAAATTTAATACTCTGAGCCGAGGCATTGATATTGGCCGTCATGGCTTGGCAGGTATTGCCATTGATGATTTTGATCCGACAGATGGGTAGAGACATCACGGAGTAGGGCAACTATTCCGACTTCTGTTCAGAATCGCAAGCGCCAAGAATTTCTGCCATCCGAGCTTCTAACTCGCCAGGGGCTAAGACTTCAGACTCCACCAGAATTTCTTCCAGGGCCGCTAGCCAGCGTTGGTAATAATCCCAGCTTGGATCATCGGTTCCGTGCTCGGCTTCCCATTCACCAATCTTGCTAATCAACTGTTGGCGAAAGTCTTCCCATTCGTAATGACCTTGTTTAGATAGGGCGATCGCCACCCCAAATGCGAGACGCTCCCAGTCGCGATCAAAATACAGATGACCGTCCCGTCGAGGTGGCGCTTCCTGTGGTGAACCCATTAGGCTAGTCGCCGCAAAATGCTCAAATTTAGTGAACATTATTTCTGCCCTGTGGCTAGATTACGAACATCGGAGACTTTGCGAGATTAGGCGGCTTTTGGTAGTGCCACCCCCATCATGGCCTCAGGGGTTAGTAGCGAAGCCAGTTGCGCTTCGCTCATGCCTTCGGTCCCCTCGGGGCGCATGGGTAAAACCCACCAACGAATTTGGCCACTGGTGTCCCAAACGCGAACTTCTACCGAATCATCCAATTCGACCCCAAACTCCTTGAGTACCGTACGGGGTTCGCGGGCCGTCCGGGCCCGGAAGGTGGGATCTTTATACCAGTAGGGCGGTAAACCTAGGGTCGGCCAAGGGTAGCAGGAACAGAGGGTGCAAACAATAACGTTATGCACATCTGGAGTGTTCTCCGCCACGCGCATGTGCTCCCCTTCCGCGCCCGACATCCCGGCGGGAAAGTCCATCTCATTACAGGCGGCGTTGCAGTCATTGACCAGCAACTCTTTGAATTCTGGATCAACCCAAGCTTTTGCCACGAGCTTAGCCCCATTGAAGGGCCCCATTTGGGTGTCAAAATAGCTGAGGATATTATCAACCGTATTACCTGTAATAATCCCCTTCTCAATCAGCAAAGATTCCAGTGCTTTAACCTTGGCAGCGCTCTGGCGTTCCCGTTCTGGATCGTATTGAAATCCTTCGTACAAACTGGGCATAAATGACCTCCCCTAAGCGGCTTCGATATAAACTTCAAAAATGTCGTTGTAGTAAATCGCTTTTGGATCGAGCAAGGACTCATTCCACATGGCGTCAGGCTGAAAACACAGACTGTAGATGGGCATGGGTACGCCAATGCCGTCAGCGGTTTTGAAGAAATAGGTATAGACCCCTTCATAAACCTTATCTACAACGCCCACTCGATCTCTCAGGTGACCGGGTAAACGAGTGTGATCTGCAGGGGGCATATCTTTAATGCGGACTCGGTCGCCAACCTTGAACTTGGGCTCTATGGCAGTTGAACGTTGGGGCGAATCGCCTTCCCGCAGATATTTCTCTACCTGAGTGTCGATCGCCGGATCGCCCCCTTGGGGTAACGGCGCTGTCGCCTTGCCGTCATCAGCCAAAATCTCGGCAGTGCGGGCATCTAACTCTTCTTGGGTGATGTAGCCCTCTTCGACAAAGAAGCCAGAAATGCCACCGAGCCATTTCTCGTAGTAGCGCAACCGGAAATACTCAAAGGGATGCATCCCTTCTGCACCCATCCGCAAATGTCCCCAAGTCCAGAAACTCTTAAATTCGGTGGGCACTTTTTCAATTTCATACTGGGGCGGTGACTCATTGAGGTGGTTACTCAGCGCCATCATCGCCGTATGAATACCAAAGATTCGCTTTTCCCAAGGTTCGACAAAAACTTCGGTTTCAAAATTAATGGGGCCAAGATTTTCCAGGCCACCCAGATTATGCTGCAATTTCATGAATTAAAAGCCCCCTTAGCTTTCCAAAATTACCACTGACATTTCGTTGCCCAACAAAACTGCTCAA
Organism: Cyanobacteria bacterium P01_C01_bin.120; assembly: GCA_039027715.1. Lineage (GTDB taxonomy): Bacteria > Cyanobacteriota > Cyanobacteriia > Phormidesmidales > Phormidesmidaceae > Halomicronema. The sequence continues at coordinate 4,984 of JBCCJU010000194.1, read as the reverse complement.
TGAAATTCACAATTTGAAATTGGGTATCAAGTTGCAGCTTCTGGGGTGGTGGTCATCGCTTTGCCCCACAATTCAGACAGGTAGCCAAAAATAGCCCCCAAAATCATGGCCGCGATCGCAATGACGACCGGATTTTGGAGAAAAGAGGAGGTCATTGGATGCCGGTCACAGCGGCTGTCCCCACCGTTTGTGAAAAGCCCCAAACGATGGCAGGCGTAATCCCAGCTGTAAAGGGGAGCTTACTGGCCTGCACCATGGCGGCACTACCAATACCCACGACAATCGCCGCCACAATCGGAGTCGGGCCCACTAGCTCGATCATCAGCAAACATAATCCAGCAATGAGAATGCCAGTAATATTGCAGGCAACAGACTTTTTAAATCCATTTACGCCGCCCCCAACGATAAAAAATGAGGCCCAGGCTGTAAATGTCACCCACACCGGCAAAGGGATAACGGTTGCGGTGAGGAAAACGTCAATACCGCCCAAGACCCCAATGCTGATACTCAATGCCTCGGATTGTTTCACAGTCATAACTCCTATCGCGAGAGGGTCAATTGTTCGCCAAAACCTGTCTAATTTCGCCCTAATCTCAATCCAGAACGAACATCAAGCTAGGCAAGCTTGGAACCCGGCTTGTAAGTTCATTTGATCGAGATTGCGACCAATGAAAATTAGCTCATTGCGACGGGCTTCGTCCGGCTTCCAGGGCTTACCAGGACGACCATCCAGCGTCATATGTACTCCTTGAAAGACGAACCGACGGTCCATGTCGTGGGCATTCAGAATGCCTTTCATCCGAAACAGTTCAGGGCCATGAGCCTGCACCAACTGGTAAAGCCAACGATTAATCTTGTCAGTGTCAATCGCCCCCGCTTCATTAATGGCGACCGAATACACAGAATCGTCATGCTCATGAGCCGATTCATCTAAAAACTCGGGGTCAATCGCCAATGCATTCTTCAGATCAAACGACTGAACGCCCAACACCGAATCCAGGGATAGATCGCAATAATTAGTGGTGTAAATTTTCGCGATCGCGTTAATACCCCGAACTTTTTCCTTCAGGGATTGCAGCGCTTCAGGCGAGACCAGTTCGGCTTTATTGAGCAAGATAATATCCGCAAACGCAATCTGCTCCTGGGCTTCTTCACTTTCCCAATGCTGAGTCACATGCTTAACATCCACGACGGTGACAACAGAATCGAGCTGTGTCTGTCGCAATATGACTTCATCTGTGAAAAAAGACTGAATGACCGGAGCTGGGTCAGCTAAACCTGTTGTCTCAATCACCAGATGATCAAACCGATCACGGCGGCTCATCAAGTTACCAATAATCCGAATTAAATCACCTCGAACGGTACAACAAATGCAGCCGTTATTCATTTCAAGAACTTCTTCATCAGCATCGATCACCAGCTGATTATCGATGCCAATTTCACCAAATTCGTTAACGATAACGGCCACACGCTGATTATGCTCCTCGGACAGAATCCGATTGAGCAACGTTGTTTTTCCGGCCCCCAGGTAACCGGTTAAAACCGTGACAGGAACTTTCTGTTGAACGGCCATTGATTACGTTCTACGGTAAATATTTAATTCAGATGAAGCTTATCTAATCATTCGTTTGAGTGATAAATCGTATAATTAGATACTGTTTTAAGCCCTCCTCCCTAAAGCTTTCGTTCGGGACAATCTGCTCGCGTAATCTTCCTAAAGGTACGGCTCGCAGGGCCTGGCTGATTTCGACCCTGTAATGCGAGAAGGTGCAATGGTCAAAGATATGGCAGGTAACGATGCTCTAGGGTCTGAGTCCATTCTGCTGGGTTGGCTGCAGCAGTGGCTATAACCAGTCGCCTCCCCAGGCCAGCAGCATCGAAAACGCGATCGCGCCCCAAGATGCTGTCCGCAACGATCGCGTCAGCCAATCGCGACTGCCGATCAGAACGGACTGCTGACGGCGAGTTGATTGCGAATCTGGAAGCAAGGTAAGTAGGCGCGATGAGAATGTGAGCGACGTGGGCAGTGTGTCATAGTTAGCGTTAAAAGCATGGAATAAGAAGCATGTCCAGCTATCAAGATGTCCGTCGTCAAGCTGAGGCTCTTAGCCCAAATGAGCAACTGCGCCTGCTAGAAGAGTTAGCTGTAATGGTGCGTAATCGGATGCCTGTAAAACCCAGCCATAGCATTATGGAACTAGAGGGGTTGGGCAAAGAAATTTGGCGTGGTCTTGATGCTCAAGAGTATGTCAATCAGGAACGCGCTTCATGGAATGGCTGACTCAGCTAGAAGGGCAAACGGTGGGCTTAGATAGGGCACCATTGATCTACTTCATTGAGCAAAATGAGGCGTATTTGGAGCTTGTTCGGGCCTTTTTCGGAGCGATGAGTCGAGGCGAGTTTCAAGTTGTCACTTCGACATTGACACTGACAGAAGTTTTGGTTCATCCACTGCGTTCAGGGAATGTCAAACTTGCTAAGCAATATCGTGATATTGTCCTTGCCCAAGAAAATTTGATTACTGTACCCGTCTCGGTTGAGGTCGCCAAAGTTGCAGCTCAGTTGAGAGCAACAGAAAACCTACGAACTCCAGATGCCATCCAGATTGCAACTGCTATACAAAGAGGCGCTACGTTTTTCCTGACCAATGATGCGCGTCTAGCCTTGGTTCGAGATTTGACAGTTTTGCTCTTGAATGATTTGCAACCTGACATGGAGACCGAGTAGCCGTCAGCATCGGTTACAACCAGTTGCCTCCCCAAGCCAACAGCATTGAAAACGAGATCGCGGCGATCGCCTGCCGAGCCATCAGTCCCACGGCAAACCGCACCGACTGTTCACGGGCGATGGTGAGTGCAGTAACCAGGCAGGGCAGCAACACCCCGGCCAGATACACACCCGTCAAAATTTGCAGGGGCGTGAGTACGGCTAAGGTGTCCGGTTCGGCAAAGAGTAGCAGTCCGTCTTTGCGAATCGAGGCCAAAATGACAGGTACAGCCGCCTCTGGAGGCAGACCAAACAGTCCCATCAGGGGATTAATCCATCCCGCCAGCATGGTAATCAGACCGAGCCAGTCCAACACCGAAGCAATCACCGTAATCACTAAAAAGATGGGAATCGCATTGGTAAAAAATTGGTGGAGAGTACCCTGGGTTTCGCGCCAGATCGCCGACCAGCGGGGCATTTCCAAAAATGTGCGCTGTTCAATCATCAGGACATTGTGGGGAGAGCGGGCGGCTTTAGGCGCAATCAGACGGGTGTAGATTAGGGTGCTCAGGGTCAAATAGCCCAGGTAGGGCACCACCAAACCAGGCAAATTGGCCGCACTGAAGACCCCCAGCGTCGCCCCAAGCTGGTAGGAACAGGCGGAACCAAACGCGATCGCACTCACACAGGTTTGCCGGGAACAGCTAGAGCAGGCGCGAGTGCTGATTACGGCGGGCACATTGCAGCCAAACCCCATAATCACCCGCACCAAATCTCGCCCGGATAGGCCAAAAGGTCGCAGGAGGGGATGTAGCGCCACGGTAATGCGTTCCACTAACCCGCTGGCTTTGTATGCGCCTAAAAACAGGGCATACAAAATCACCGTCGGTACCGCCCAGACAAATAACAGCGGCCCCATCGTGACTAAGCCATAGCGACCAATCAGAATCTCTTGCAGCAGTGATGGGGCCTGAGAGAGGAAACTGACCAGCGGGGCTAATCCGGCTTGTATCAGCGGATCGAGCAGGCCCGCGACGCCATTGGCGACCCCAACGGCAATCATCGCCGGCAACAGCAACAATAGGATGGCCAGCACCCCGCCCCACCGGGGATGTTCCAACCAGGTGGGCGCAGGCTCAATTCGCCAGCCCACCGGAATCGGGTGCCATTGTGGGGAAAAGGTGGCCGGAGTCTGCAATGCCTCTAGAATCTGCTGGCGCTGATCTGGGCTTAAATGGCGGGCATCCACGGTCATAAACCTCACCTGCGAGGCTTGCTCCCAACGACCCACGACCTGCTGTGTGAAGTCAGAAGGCAATACTTTATCCCAGAAGGTGACGACCACCAGCCCTTGTTTCCCAGCTACGAGCGGCAGCAAATCTGCCAAGTCGTCATCCATGTGGGTCGCTTTAACGACGAGCAAAATCCGGTCATGGGCTTGCAGCTGCGCCAGGGCGATGCGAGTGGTGGCGGTGTCGGTGCGCAAGAGAATGCCGGGAGTGTCGATCAAGGCATCGTCTCGGGTCTGATAGGTTTCGCAGGCGATCGTTGAACCCTGAATGTTGGTGCTGATCGGCGATCGCCCCGTCAGCGCGGCTGCCAGTTCAGATTTGCCGGTACTTTCTTTGCCAACAATGACGGTGGTGCGTCGGGCAGGCAGGGTATTGGGCATGAGGCGATGGGGAGTGCGGGAGATGGGGAGTGCGGGAGATGGGGAGTGCGGGAGATGGAGGAGTGGGGGAGATGGGGAGTGGGGTTCCCTGTTCCCTACTCCCTATTCCCTGACACCTGTATCCAGTTAACAAATGCAGTCATTGCTGCAGCAGGAGAGGTCGTCGAGAAAGAGTCCGGCATCGCGATAGGCTTCGAGGGGGGTACGGTCGATGCCGAGACGATAGGCGATCGCATTAGCGATGACGGCAAAGCGCTGGCGGAATTTATAGATAAAGCAAAAAATCAGGTCACCATGACGGACGGAAGGCCCGCTCACAAAGAGACCTGGGGTGAGAGTGGATTCGTCATTTTCCGTGAGCGCGGCATAGCCTTTAGACCAGTCGAACAGAGGCGAAATCTGTTTCAAGCTGGTGTCGAACCCGGTGCAGAGAATCGGGGGATGGGCCGTTACCCATTTCTGATATTCGCTGTAAACTCCGTAGCCCCCGGGGATGGGTTTGACCTCTTCAATGGGGGCGTCACCCACCATGTCCAGGCGACCGGTGCGATAGACAAATTCCAGACGCTGCAGGGTGTAGGGCGATAGGGAGACACTGGGGTCGGT
>JBCCJU010000193.1:0-10129 GCA_039027715.1 Cyanobacteria bacterium P01_C01_bin.120 | reverse complement strand
GTCGTCGCCCACCGACTCCGCACCATCGCCCGCGCGACGCAGATCCTCGTCCTCGACGAGGGACGAATCTGCGAGTCCGGCACCCACGCGTCCTTGCTCGCGCAGCAGGGCCTGTACGCAAACCTGTGGCGTCGACAGCTCACGTCGGGGCCCTCGCCGACCACCGCGAAACCGAGCCGCCATGCCTGACATCCCCCCCATGCTCGCCAACGTCCTCGAGCCCCGATTCGCCCGCACCGCCACCGTTGCGCGGGTCGATACGCTCGACGCCAGACTCAAGCGCGTCCGGTTCGAAGGCGTGCCGCTACGTGGACTCAAGGTTCGGGCCGGTCAGGAAATCGAGTTTCGCGTCGGGCCAAGCGCGTTCCGGCACTACACCCCGATGCGCTACGAACCAACGACCGGGCGGGTATAGCAAACGCAAAAACCAAGGCATTCCATCACTGGATCTCGTCATTGTGGTTTTGGTCGGCCCTGGATCTACCACTTGAATGAAGATGTCATCTTTCAACAGTTCTTCTCTGTTCGCAAGACTAGCAGCGGCTAGGGCTGCCTTCGACTTAGCATAGGCTCCCGTTAACCCTCCAATACTTTCTGGATTAGCCAGCGTTTCGACGTCTAATTCTTTGACGCCGTTCATGGCGCTGGAAGCAAAATTAACGACAACTGAATGACGGCTAGCTCTGGCGCCTTCACCGAGTTGTTGACGTAGTAGCTGAGTCAAGTAGTAAGGCGCCAGAGTGTTGACAGCAAAGTGTCCTTCAATATCTTGAGGGCTCATGACCCGTTTATCAGTCAAAAGTCCGGCAATATTGTAAAGGGCGGAAATTTTAGGGAATTTAAGGCTGATCTCTTCCGCAATTCGTTTGACCTCCGACATATCCATCAAATTTGCGGTAAATCCGGCAAATTCTTGGTCAGGATACATTGGCCGGAGCGCCTCGAGCTGCGACTTCGTTTTTTGTAGAGAACGGTTGACTAATCCAAGGTTCCATCCTTGCCGTGCCAACATGCTGGTAATTTCTTGGCCAATACCGCCAGCTGAACCAGTCAATATCGCCACCTTTGGGATTGAACTCATAGTCATCTCCTTAACTCAAGTCTTCGCCGGGAAATCAGCCGTCATGAGTCCCGATTGGGACGTGGTGCTCGGCAATTTAAGTGGTGTAAAGGCGATCGCCGAAAGCAGCCACATTAGTATTGGGAGAAACGTCAATACCATGAGCAATTGGCCTGCCCGGAGCAAATTCGCCAAGAATCTGTGACACATCTCCAGCCCGCACAATCTGATTGCGATACCAGAGCGCTCGACCTTCTGAGAGCCGCCCTCCGTGCACCATGCCGTGACCACTAAAATAGTGCTGAGTGGAACTGATTTCGCCCACAGGATTGGGGCCATTGCGAACGTAAATCCCATCTAGCTCTGATGGAATAACACCATCTACCTTCAGATCTAACTGGTTAGATTCTTGAGAGATCGGCAAGGAAGGCGTTTTTTGATACTGTGCGTGGTTCACTAGTTACTCCACCATTGCTATGTGAAGCAAGGGAAATACAGATAGAAGTTCCGCTAGTCTGCTTCTCTTGATTGCTCGCCCTGTGCTAGCGCGAATCACGAGCACTTTGTGGAAATATGTTTGAACTAGACTGAAACAGGAGGTTCGGGAGTGCTCAGCTTTTCAAACACGTCTTTATCGGACATTTGTACGACGGCTTTGAGCTTTTCATGCTCAAATAAAGCATGATGCTTGATGGGGTCGAGCTGCGGCTGGACGGCAGTTCCCCTTGCTCCTCCATATAGGGAAGGAGCCTTGAATCGCGCAAGCTCTTCGTCCGAAATGTTCAGTGCCTGCACGATGTTTGGATCGATCCAAGCCTCAGGCACCACATCCTCCGTCCAAGTCGAAATTTCTAGCGACAAATAATCGGGGCCGGCAAAATAGATTGACCGCATAATGCCATGATCAAGCGGGCCAATTACAGGTACTCCTTTTGTGCGTAGGCGATCGCGCATATTGAGCAAATCCTCTTCGCTGTCCACATTTAGGGCTAAGTGCTGGATTGATCCGGGTGCTCCTTCTCCCACTTTTCCGGCAAAAGTGACCCCCGCAATAGGTTCAATCTCGGCATTTGCCGGTATCTGCACAAAGCTTAGACAGGCTTTGTCGTTTAACTTGAGAAAACTATGAAAAGCATCCTTGACGTTGTGCATGGGAAATAGCGCAATCAACTCTAGACCCACAACATCGGTAAAAAACTCAAGCTGTCGCTTGGTATCGGCTGTAGAAATTGCAAAATGGTGAAAATCGTTTGCTTTAACCATGTTTCGATCTCCTCTCCTGCTTCAACCTAAATGTGTTTTTTAATGTAAGCTTCGAGAACTTCAGAAAATTCCTTGGTGTGGTAAATCATCATTTGGTGAGTTGCATTCGGCATAATGATGCACTCCACTGGCCCAGCAATGGCTGCTGCCGTTGCCTTAATGACTTCGGGTGGGAAAGTCGGATCTTTTTCACCACCAATAAACAAAATAGGCTTCTTGTTTTCTGACAATGGCACGACCGGATCGTAGGTCACCACCGATGCCCAAGAGGCCAGATCATAACTCCACGTATTCCACGGGTCGGCGTGCTTCATCTCACTCGCCCCTTCGATGCCGTAGTCTTCATCCAGATCGAAGGTTAAATCAACATCAATCCGAGCACCGCGACCAAGCGCCTTAATCACTGTTTGAGTCGTCTCAGATTTCAGAGGTTCTCTAATCTTGGCAGTGAAAGGGCCACCCGGGATAAAAGCCGACCCCATAATGATAGTAGCCGTGACGGCTTCAGCGTAAAGGCCAGAATAGGCGGCAGCAGCCCCAAAACTTGATCCCAGCAAAAAGACTGGCAACCCTGTTTCTTGCTTCACATGGGTAGCAAAATCAATCCCCGCTTGGACCCATTCGGCAAACTCAAACTGACCGCGTGGTCGGGTACTGCGAGTTGATTTACCATGCCCAGGGGCATCATAGCTCCAGATATCTGCCCCTTTGATGTCAGCGTAGTACGTACAAAATCCGTCATAAATGCCACCGTGGGCCGCAAAACCATGGGAAACAACAAGTGCATGGGTAGGCTCTTTGCCGCGATAGCGAGCCGAAAAAAGCTCTCCCAGCATATGATTTTCTATTAGCACTTTAATCTCCTTTACTTGCAAGTTGATTAATTAAAGTTCTAGAAGCACAGCTCAGTTTTTGTAATAACGGACCGACTAAGCAATCTAATCGTTTTTTGCATTCCCCATATCTCCATGGCATCATCGCAGTGACTGCATGGAGATATAAGGGTTATGGACGCCGAAAAAGGAACTATTGGCGCCAATTTCGTTCAGCCAGAGACGCTGGGCAGCATTGTGACCGCGGTTCTGAATTGTGCCGTATCCCATGGGGCAACGTTGGAGGAGATTGCTCAAATCACCGATCTCTCGACCGTCGACTATGCCCGCTTGGATAGCCGCATATCGGATGAATCAGTGGGGGAACTCATGAGCGTAATGATCGATCGCTGGCCGGATGTAGCGCTTTCTATGGAGATTGCTACATCGGCTCCATTTTCGATGCTCGGCGGATTGGTACAAGGGGCTCGCGTTGCCAGCGACATTGAAGCCGTACTGGAGTGGTTCGTGACCAATCAAACGATTATTGCTGATCAGTCGGCTGTTTATCTCGAGCAAACCGATACGGAAGTGGCAATTACTGTGGCTCATCCCTTTGAGGGACGCGATAGGGGCATGCTGCTCGAAGCCGTGACAGGCTTGGTTTGGCGACTGCTGCAAGAGAATACCGATTTAGAAATATCGCTGCGTAGAGTAGAGTTTGCCCATGCTAAACCAGTGCCAGTAGAGGCCTATGAAGCATTCTTTCAAGCTCCGGTCTCGTTTCAAACGGGACGCAACGCCTTAGTTTTTGCGCGAGCCAGCCTCAGCGTGCCTATTCGCGATGCCAACCCGCAGCTATTCGGTTTGATCGACCGTCATTTTGCTGACTTACGCCAGCAATTGGGCAGCGATCGCTATCCCATTGCCCTTGCCAAACTACGTCAGGGCATCATGGAAAACGCCACCCAAGGAGAATATGGGGCCGCCGCCGCCGCCGCCAAAGTCAATATCAGCCTCCGAACTGCCCAGCGTTTGGCTAAACGGCACGGCACGTCTCTCAATATCCTCATTGATGAAATTCGCCTAGCCAACGCGAAGAGCTTTTTAAGCGATCCCGAAATCGATATTGCTACTGTTGGACTAATTGTCGGATACACCGACGCCCGTGCCTTTCGTCGAGCGTTTAAACGCTGGACCGGCCTCTCTCCCAAAGAATATCGAAGAGAATTATCAGGAAATGTGGAATAGGGGACTAAAGCTCTTTTGCCAAAGTTGCCAGAGAATATTTGAAGCGACTATTTTCCATTCTTCATGGCCTGTCGATGGGAGAGATAGCCAAGGAGAAATTGGTGTTTCAGCTTTTTTCGACAGAGTGATTAAAGAGCGTTAGACCCTGCAAATCCCTGAGCAAAGTTCATATCAGATGAGCGGCACCTGAAACTTCGCGATCGTTCCGGCATGGTGCTTCCTGATTACTTCAGGAGAATTCCCCACCCACTTAGCGATTTGTTGCACATTAGAGCTGTTGTGAATTAATGCGGTTTCTGAAGCCTTGTCAGTAGAAGTTTTCGGCGTTTCGGGGAATATATTATAGGACACCTGATCTTAAACCCAATTTATAGCCAAAATCCGCTAAAGATGTCCGATCTCAAGATGTCTTTACACCCAAAAATCGGATAAATCCAGGTTTGTTTTGGCAGCTAACTTTCCCCAAAAGTTATATATAAAAGGCGTTCTAGCGTTTAAGCCGATGGCGGGATTTGAACCCGCGACCGCTCGATTACGAATCGAGTGCTCTACCACTGAGCCACATCGGCATAGCAGATTCACATTTTATCAGGATTGATGAGTTGTGGAAGAGACGATGACTCAAAGGGCCAGACTTTCAACTAACGCGAGGGGTGACACAGTAACTGGCAGACCGACTACACTAGGGGTTGGCACGTTTATTGTTGTTGTCAGGCTAGCTAAGCTCCAAGAGTGAACATTGGCTAGCGATCGCAGACACTCGGTTCAAGGCACGTTTTATGACAATTCGTTCGCGTCAACCTTTCCCTTTTCGCCGCACTGCTCAGGTGGCAACGTCGGGCCTCTTGACAACGGCCTGGTTTTTGATGCAGAGCCTAGTGGCACTGCCACCAGCGCTGGCCCAATCAGAGGAAGAGGATGATCAGCTTTCTTACGGTGAATTCTTGGAGTTAGTGGACACCGGACAGGTGGAACAGGTTGACATCAATCCTGACCGGGGTCGGGCTCAAGTTACCTTGAGAAGTGACGGTGAAGACGATCCACCGCAAGAAGTCATTTTGTTTGAAGACGATGTGCGCAATCCGGAGCTGATTCAGCGATTGCGAGCTCAAAACGTGGATGTGGAGGTGCAGCCAGAGGGTAATGGTAGTGCATTCGCGTGGATTGCCACCAATACACTAATTATTATGCTGGTGCTGTTTGGGCTGCTGCTGATTTTGCGGCGCACGGCCAACAATGCGGGCGGTGCGATGAGTTTTGGTCGATCGCGAGCGCGTTTTCAAATGGAGGCAAAAACTGGCGTTCAGTTTGAGGATGTCGCCGGGATTGAGGAAGCTAAAGAGGAACTACAGGAAGTCGTTTCATTTTTGAAAAATCCTGAAAAGTTTACGGCTATTGGAGCCAGAATTCCCCGTGGAGTGCTGCTGGTAGGACCGCCGGGCACCGGTAAAACGCTGCTCGCTAAGGCGATCGCCGGGGAAGCTGGAGTGCCCTTTTTCAGCATTTCGGGTTCCGAATTTGTGGAAATGTTTGTTGGGGTGGGGGCCTCTCGAGTACGCGATCTGTTCAAAAAGGCGAAGGAAAACGCGCCCTGCATTGTCTTTATTGATGAGATTGACGCAGTTGGTCGACAGCGCGGTACGGGTATTGGCGGCGGCAACGATGAGCGCGAACAGACCCTGAACCAGTTGCTGACTGAGATGGATGGCTTTGAGGGCAACAGCGGCGTCATCGTCATTGCGGCAACTAACCGAGTTGATGTGTTGGATATGGCGCTGATGCGTCCGGGACGATTCGATCGCCAGGTGATTGTCGATTTACCGACCTATGGCGGACGACTTGAAATTTTGAAAGTGCACGCTCGCAATAAAAAGATTGCGGACGGCGTTTCAATGGAGGCGATCGCCCGTCGCACTCCCGGTTTCTCAGGTGCAGAGTTGGCAAACTTGCTGAACGAGGCCGCCATTCTGACGGCCCGCCGGCGCAAGGAATCGATCACGATGCAAGATGTGGAAGACGCGATTGATCGTCTCACCATTGGTCTGAGTCTGACGCCACTGCTAGACAGTAACCGCAAGCGCATGACTGCTTATCACGAAGTTGGCCATGCGCTGCTGACGACGCTGCTGAAGCATGCTGATTCGTTGAATAAGGTGACCATTATTCCTCGCTCTGGCGGGGTCGAAGGTTTCACGCAGTCGCTGCCGGATGAAGATGTCATCGATAGCGGACTCTATACTCGCAATTGGCTGCTCGATCGCATCACAGTAGCACTGGGTGGACTCGCTGCCGAAGCAGAGGTATTTGGCGACGCCGAAGTGAGTACCGGCGCTGGCGGCGACATTAAACAAGTGACTAACCTAGCGCGACAGATGGTGACTCTGTATGGCATGTCAGATCTGGGGCCAGTGGCATTGGAAAATATGGGAAGCGAGGTATTTTTGGGACGTAACATGATGCCCCGTTCGGAATATTCTGAAGCGTTGGCAGCCAAGATTGATAATCAGGTGCGGGCGATCGCTCAGCATGCTTACAAACGGGCTCGCACTATTTTGCGGGAAAATCGAGCGCTAATTGATTATCTCGTGGATCGCCTGTTGGAAATTGAAACCATGGAAGGCGATGAGTTTCGGCAAATCGTTAAACGTCATATTGATATTCCTGAAAAACAAACGACCCAGTCCTCAGCCGCTGTTTAGGATGATGCTTCTGTCGCCATTGTGCCGCTCTTCTGCGAATAGCGTAATAAGACCGTGCGCATGGCAATAGCCAATCGAAAGCGATATTGATTGTTCAATAGCCGCAATATTAGTGAATTTCAGCAACAAATCTGTTGGAAGTTGAGCATAAACCTTTAGCCTTAAGTTGAGGCTAGAGCATTTTTGGGCTTTATGAGATGTATCGTCTTGTTCATAGACAAAGGATTTCAGGACGAGCTTACTGCCCTGTTAGTTCTGAGAATGTAATATTTGTGAACAGCGAAGCCTAGGTTGCTACTCTGGCAAAAGTAATGCCGCTAACGATTTTAGTTGTAGATGATGAAGAAGGTATCCGGCTGTCGCTGCGGGACTATCTTGAGCTCGAAGGCTACATTGTGGCGACCGCAGAAGATGGCTGGAAGGCTCTGGAGTTAGTTAGTCAGTGTCAGCCACAGCTGATTATTACTGACATCAGCATGCCTCGAATTGACGGATTTGCGTTTCTGAAGAGCTTACGTCAACAGCCCGCTTGGCGGCTTCTGCCAGTGATATTTTTAACGGGACGGACAGAGACTCAAGAGCGAGTTCAGGGTTATCAAACAGGGTGTGACGTTTATATCGAAAAGCCGTTTGAATTGTCAGAAATTGGTGCCGTCGTCAAAAATTTGCTGGCGCGATCGCAGCTGATTCAAACCGCGTGGATGCAGTATCAGCGGCTGCCCGAACCGGTTCCTGCGGCCACGCCACCGCCGGCTGTACCGCTGCCGAACTCACCTATTGCTACCGACTTTTCCTTAACTAATCGCGAGCAGTCGGTGCTGGATTTGCTGTCTGAAGGCATGTCGAATGCTCAAATTGCAGCCACGCTCTTCCTTAGCCCTCGAACGATTGAAAAATATGTCACCAATTTGCTGCGCAAAACCGACACCAGCAATCGGGCTGAGTTGGTTAGATTCGCCATGGATCATCATTTAGTAGAGTAGTTGAACATGCGCCCAGGCGCTGACGAAATTTAGCGTTGCGTAAGAAAAGTGTGAATTGGGGTCAAAACGCCCAGCTTTCTTGACTGTGGCCTAGGCGTTTGAATTTATCGGACTTGGGACAATCAGTGCAAAAGAAGTGCAGGTAAGCAATCAAGCCGCCCATTAGAGTGACCATGAAATTGACGGGGCTCCGATGGCGCGCATGTTCGATGCAGTAGACATCACCCAACAAGGGCATTTTCTCTTGGGTGCAGATGCACTGCAGTCGAGCTCACTCTAACAGCTCTGCATTGGGGCTCTAGTGATGCATTGCGGGCGAAGCCGATGACACAAGCAATGCCAGAGCGTTCACAACAGCCGAATTAGTTCCAGCATTAGGATTGTCTCTATTTCGTCTCCATCCAGTTAGGGCCAGCGTTGGCTTCAACCACTAAGGGAACTTTGAGAGACATCGCTGATTCCATCGTGTCAGTAATCTTTGGCTGCAATTCTGTCCACTCATCCGGGGGCACTTCAAACACCAGCTCGTCGTGAACCTGGAGCAGCAGGCGGGTTTGGTAATCCTTCAGCAATTCTTGCAGGCGAATCATCGCGACTTTGATGATGTCAGCGCTGGAGCCTTGAATAGGGGCGTTGGCCGCTGCCCGCAGGAGCCCGGCGTCGTAGCCGTTGATGCGCTTGAGGCTATCCAGGTTGATTTGATTAGGGTCGGTGTCCTGCAAATCATGCAGTTGACCGCTGGTGAAGTTGAAGTAGCGGCGACGACCCATTAGGGTTTGCACGTAGCCGTGGGCGATCGCCTCTCGCTGCATTTGCTGTAAGTATTCAAACACGTTGGGATAGCGATCGTAGTAGCGATCGATAAACGACTTGGCCTCGCTGCGGCTGACATCGGCTTCCCGCGCAAATCGTGACGCCCCCATGCCGTAAATCACGCCGAAGTTAATTACCTTGCCAAGGCGCCGCTCTTCTGACGTAATGTCATCTTTGTCAAACAGCAGCCGCGCCGTCAGGGCATGCACGTCCTCGCGATTGTTGTAAGCTTCCACCAGCACCGGTTCTTCGCTCAAGTGAGCCAGAATACGCAGCTCGATTTGTGAATAGTCGGCGGCCACCAGCTGCCAACCATCTTGAGGAATAAACGCCGCCCGAATTTGACGGCTAAACGCGGTGCGAATGGGAATGTTCTGCAGGTTGGGACTAGAGGAAGAGAGGCGACCGGTGGCCGTTACGGCTTGATTAAAGTCAGTGTGAACGCGATGGGTATCGCGGCGTACCAGTTCCGGCAGCGCATCTACATAGGTGGATTTGAGCTTCGACAGGGTGCGGTGCTCTAGAATGCAGTCAACGACTTCATGGTCACGTCGCAGCTTTTCGAGGGTGGTCGCGTCAGTCGAGTAACCGCCAGATTTATTTTTCCGCGATTTGCGCTTGTCCAGGCCCAGCTTTTCAAACAGCAGCGCGCTCAACTGTTTCGGCGAGGCCAGGTTGAAAGTTTCTCCAGCGACTTCGTAGGCTTTTTCCTCAATCCGCTTTAAGTCAGTCTCCAACTGCTGTGAAAAATTGCCGAGGTAGTTGGAGTCAATGCGCACGCCGTCATATTCCATTTCGGCCAGCACCGGCTCCAGCGGCAGCTCAACCGCTTCGAATAGGTGCTTCAAGTCAGCATATTCGGTGAGTTCTGCCTTGAGCAGGGCGGTGAGGCAATAGGTCGTATGAACATCAGCCCCGCAGTAGTTGGCCACGTCGGCAATGGATAAATCGGCGATAGTTTGGCCTTTGGGCACCAGCTCTTTATAGCTCTGAGCTTTGAGGTTGAGATATTTCAGCGACAGATCGCTGAGGTTGTGGTTGGATTCGGGATTTAAGACATAGCTGGCCAGCATCGTATCGAACACCACGCCTGCCAGGCTGATGCCTTGGGAGCGCAGAACCAGGCGATCATATTTCGCATTTTGCAGCACTTTGGGGAACTCGTCCCCTTCTAGAATCGGGCGCAGCGCTTCTAGGACGGTGGCGAGACTCAGTTGGCTGCCGGTCTTGTGGCCCAGGGGAATGTAG
>JBCCJU010000192.1:0-10218 GCA_039027715.1 Cyanobacteria bacterium P01_C01_bin.120 | reverse complement strand
GCTGCGGGACAGCGGCAGATTCACACTGCACTTTCCCCGTTTCCTTTAGCGACTGTTCCTCGCTAAAACCGATGGCATTTCACAATAGCACCGCCAGCAATAGGTTGAGCATTGAGTTTTGTCACGCCACACTTAGCGAATTGTAAACCTTCGCGCAGAGTTGGATCTGGGCCTGTTAGGTGGGAAGTGATGGGAAGTGATGGGAAGTGCCCGACAGCTTGGATTTGAGCGATTGAATGAGAAAGGCGCTAAACTTAGGCGTCTTCGCGCAATTTTGGATCAAGTGATCAAAAAGCCTTCGCGCAGATTTGGATCGCGAGTGTGTGACAGTTGACTTAAAGGAGGGTTTTTGATGATGGCGAATTAATTAGGAACGCCATGTTGAAAAAACTAAAGACCATAGCACTTGAGGCCCTTGCCGCTGTTGTGGGGCTCGGCTTGGTAATGGGTCAAAGACTGGAACCTGCAGTGGCTGATGAAGTCAATTGCAACGATGGTCAATGCGATTGGCCGTCGCAGCGACGGGGTAGCGGTGTGCATTTTTGGGAGCGGATTGGGCGGGCCAAGTATTTGGGGCAGCTCCCTGGACTGAGAAAGGCAGCCATTAAGCTGCAGGAACCGCGTGGACTAACGGCGTTGATGGCTGAATATGGAAACCCCTCACCCAGCCCGACGCAGATACCTCCGCTTGAGATGGGAGGTGTAATAGCAGAAGGCGAGCGTGACCCCAGAGAGCGGGTGCGAGGGACAAGAGGCTAAGTTACGGAGCCTCTGAGGAGGTAGCTACCTCGACGTAGGTGTGGTCGTCAAATTGTCGAGCGAACAGGTAGCTGCCATCGATCGAGGCAAGCCCTCTAGGGTCGTGATTGACGGTAACCCAGTCGGCTATGCCGTTGATATACATAATTTTGACGACACCGTCGAAGTACTCAAGCTCTGGGCATGGACAGGCCTCGATGTGCTGTACAAAAGTGTCGGCTGTACGAGTGTAGGTCGGCTCGCCGAGGATGGTGGCAACGACCTCGGGGGACTGCCCCGCAATCTCATCAATATCAATTAGTGGAAGTGACTCGCCCTGTTCAGTCGCGGGCGCGTCGGCCTCAAGGCTGCCGTTAAAATAGCTGGCAATGTAGGCGGCGGCGAAAAAGAAGAGGCAGAGACCGGGGACGATGAGAAGCCACTTTTTCATGGGTTCAAGATGGGTTTAAGCGCTGCTATAGAAAACATGCCCAGACAGTGGTATTCCGGAACATCAACCCCGCGAAAAATCTGGCTTTCTAGCCTTGGGGTTAGAAGAATTTGATTTTTTGAACTCTGGGGGGCTGGGGGTGTGACAGTTGGAGACTTATTGAGAATATAAGACAACTAATGAGAGTGAGATCCAAAACTGCGCGAAGACCATGGAGGGCTCGATTTTGGAACTCCGACACAAAGATCGACAACTCCGACACAAAGATCGACAACTCCGACACAAAGATCGACAACTCCGACGCACTACTTTTGGCAACTGTCACACACCATGATGAAGCACACTCGGTGCGTTGCGGTTGCGAACGCACCCTACTTGGTGGGGCGGGCGCGGCCATGAATCTGGAACTCGACTTGCTCTGGGTGAATGGTGGCGGACTGGTAGATAGGGTTGTCACAGATGATGTTGACCTGGCCATCGGGTAGGAGTTGGAGGCGGCGGGTCATGGTGCGATCGTTGAGGGTGAAGGTGTATAGACCTTCGCCGTGTTTGGCGAGATCGGTTTGGGTGGTGTCGTAGACGAAGATTTCACTGTTGTGTAGGGTGGGCTCCATAGCATCGGAGTCCATGACGGTCATGGCTAGTTTACTGGGGTCGGGCTCGCCAACACTGTATTTGGCGGCGGCGCCCGAGATTGCTTTTGCACGCTCTTCAAACCGCAATTGTTTGACCGAATAAAATTCTCGTTGCTCCGCCTTCGCGGATTCGCTCATTGTGGCGTCTTCTCCTGTGGCAAGCCATTCAAAAGAAACGTTTCCTGCTTTGGCGATCGCTCGCAAGTTTTCTTCTTTAGGTAGATTTTTCCCTCTAATCCATCGATAAACCTGACTGTTGACAACGCCTGCAGCCTTTGCCAAAACTGGCTTTCCGCCAAGTTTAGAAGCCACAAAATCAATTCGCTCACCTAGAGAATCCATATTCTTTACCTGTAAGGAATGCGCACTAGAGCGCGATTTAGCCTTAATCCGAGAGAGATTTAGTAGCTTAGTTGCGCAATTTCTCTTTTTTGAGCTATTCTTGTTGTCAAGATACAAACAAGTTTTGCCAAATGCACCCGGAAGATATTAAGGCCACACTTCGCAAGCGTGGCACAAGTTTTGCGCAAATAGCAAGAGATCTGAGCGTGGATCGTTCAACCGTCACAAATGCTGTGAAGGGAGTTCATCGTTCTAGACGCATTGAAAAAGCGGTAGCCGAGGCGCTTGGAAAAGAGCTTAGAGAGGTGTTCCCTTCTCGCTACGCCTGTGTCGTTTGTGGCGAGGTAGCGTAGTGAGTTTGTCAGAAAGGATCAAGGAAGCCGCTCAAAAAGTTGGTGGAGAAAGGAGTTTAGCAGCGTTGGTAAGCGCTTCTGAGTCCCAGGTCTATCGATATTCAAGAGGTGCTAATTCCCCTTCGGTTGAGGCTTTGGTTGAAATAGCCCAGGCTGCGGATGTGTCGTTGGTGTGGCTAGCGACTGGAGAGGGTGTTCGGGATATTGAGCCTGCGGGCGAGACGCACGCGCGACAAGAAGCGGTGGCGACGCAAGCGGTTGAGATTGTGATCCGCATCATTATTGAGGTGCGGCATGGGTGAGTGGTTTGCGGCTAAGGCTTTGGTGGGTTTGCCGGAACTGCCGACGACGGAGCGCAGTATTCAGCGCATGGCCAAGCGTGAGGGCTGGCAGTGTCAGAAGCGCCAGGGTCGGGGCGGTGGCTGGGAATATCATGTGTCGGCGTTGCCGGAAGAGACGAGAGTGGCACTGGGCTGGGGACCCACCCCTAGCCTCTCCTCAGAGGGGGGCAATGCGTCTACACAACAAGCTTCCGATCGCGATCTACACCATGCGTCTGTAGCGACAGCGCGATCGGTTTCTTCTTTGGCCTCACCTTAGCGTTCTCCTGATGCAGGGGAGATAAGCACACGCGGAGATCTAGGGCCGGAGGGAACAAAGGCAGAGCGACGGGCAGCGGCAAAGCTGTGGATATTGGAGCACTTTGAGCGGTGGTGCCAGAATCGCGGGATTGAAAAGCAGCACGAATGCAAGGTTGCCTTTTGTGCAGCGTATACGGCTCATGAGGTAAATGCTCCGGACTGGGTGTATGCGATGGTGCCCCGGTGTGCGAGCCATCAAACACTGCACAACTGGGCAAAGCGCCTGCGTGGCGGGCGACCCACTGCACTGTATGGGGACTATGGCCACAGTCGCAATCATTACGCAATTGAGCGAAACCCGGCCTTGAAAGAGCTGTGCCTGAGCCAGATTGGGCGGTATCCACATATTGGGCCACGCCAGTTGTGGAAGCTGCTGGCGACCCGGTTTGATGAGGCGCTGATACCGACCGAGGCGGGAGTGCGGCGCTGGTTGCAGTGGTGGAAAGAAGAGAATCAGCAGCTTTTTGCCAAGATTGCCAACCCAGATCATTACCGCAACAAATATGCGCCGGCAGTGGGATCGTATTCCGAAGGGATCGAGCGTCCGAACCAGAAGTGGGAGCTGGATAGCACCATTGGTGACGTCATGCTGCGCGGGTATGACGGCAAGCTGCGGCGACATGCGGTGGTGAGCTGCGTTGATGTCTTTACCCGCCGAGTACGGATGCTGGTAACCCCGACCTCGAAGTCGGCCAGCGTGATTGCGTTGCTGCGCCGCTGCATTCTCGAATGGGGCATTCCCGAATCGATTAAGACGGACAACGGCAAGGACTATGTAAGCCACCACATTAACCATGTGACGGCGGCGCTAGAGATCAAACACCTGACGTGTCAGCCCTTTCAGCCACAGCAAAAGCCCCATGTGGAGCGCTTCTTCAAGACGTGGGCGCATGACCTATTGGAACTGTTGCCCGGTTTTGTGGGCCACAACGTAGCAGACCGCAAAGAAATTGAAAGTCGGAAGAGCTTTGCTCAGCGGTTTGGCGAGCGAGGGAAGGCGTCGGAGCTGTATTGCGAACCCCATGAATTGCAAGAGTTTTGTGATTTGTACTGTGAGCATATTTATGGCAAGCACCCTCACGGCACAACAGGGCAGCGGCCCGAGCTGGCTATCCATGGATTTACTAAGCGTGAGGTGCCTGACCCCAGGATTTTGGACTTGTTGATGTTGCCCGGTGGCTGGGCAACGGTGACCAAAGGGGTGGTGCGCAAGCATCGCCATGAGTATGCGGCAGCGGAGTTGGCCGTGCTGGCGGGGCAGCGGGTTCATCTGCGGTATCCCGACGATATGAGTCGTCTCTATATATATGAGGATGAAACCTGTCAGCAATTGATTTGTGTGGCCGAGTGTCCAGAGCTGACGGGCCAGAGCCGCCAAGTGGCGAGCATCGCGGCTAAGCAGGCGGAGAAGGCCATTAACAATGCCGCCACTGCCATCAAGAAGCTGGCGGCGAGTGAAGATGCGATCGCGCTAAGTGATGAGTTGCGAGATCGCTTGGTGGCCCAGGGGCGCAAGTTAGAGGCGCTGCCCCAGGGCACGGTACGCCAGGAGAGTAAGAGTTTTCGGGTGGCGGCAGAGCTACAACAGACCGCGCAACCCAAAGAATCGCCCCAGGAAGATGACGCAGCGGCTACAGCTCGGCTGCAGCAGTGGGAGGCCGAGCAGGCTCGCGAGGCGAATGACGCAGCGCGGGCAGCGTGGCGCAGAGATCGGGTGGTGACCTTTTTTGACCGCTGGAGATCGCTGCGGTTTGGAGAAGAGATCGACCCAATGGACTGGCAAGAAATGGCGGAGTTCATCGCGGGAGTGCGGGGCAAGATGCCCGACCACTTGATTGAAGCGATGGCAGAAGAGCCGCTACCCGATGCGGCCTGGGGTAAGTTGCACGACTTAGTGGAGGAGGTGATGCAAAAGGCCAGTTAAACAGCCATTAAAAAAGGGTTTCACCTGGCCGTGAACCCCTTTTCAAAATTTTTGAAATTTTTTGTAATTCCAATTCCTTTAATGATCGCCTATGAAGACAGCAGTTGTCAATACAGCCAATCTATTGGCCTTACAAAATGCCTTTCGGCGATTGAGTTCGCCGATGGCCGACATCCCCCGGATGGCGGTCATACATGGTTTTGCCGGGGCGGGCAAGACCACCGCGACAGGCTGGTTAGCGGTAAAGCATAACGCTTTGTTTTTTCGTAGCTGGCCTGTTTGGACACCGTCGAGCCTGCTGAAAGAGATGACAGATGCACTGAAGCTGGACGTGGGTAGAACGAATGCAGAACGACTGAATGCGATTATCACCGTCTTGCGAAACAGCAACCGTCCAGTGTTTTTTGACGATTGCGATCAGCTCTTTCTGTGCAATGACCCGCACAAGCTGTTTGAGATTATTCGCTTAATTCACGACCAGACTGACTCTCAGGTGATTTTTGTTGGACAAGAGAAGTTTGCGCCGAAGTTGCGGCGGTGGGAGCAGCTCGCTAGTCGCATTTCAGAGCACGTTGAATTTACGCCTTTGAGTTTGAAGGATGCCAGCGCGATCGCAGTGGCGCGGTGCGAGGTGGAGGTCGCCCCCGACCTTATGGGACACCTGCATCAACAGAGTGGCGGTCGGGCGCGGCGGGTAGTTGTGGGCCTCTCAGCGATTGAGGCGTATGCCCAAGAGCAAGGGATCGACAGGGTGGATTTGGCGCGATGGCAACAGAGCGATCGCAAGTTCTTTTTGGTGGAAATGCAATGAAGACAGGAGCCCCCCTATGTCTGAATTTTTTCGAGGTAACGCCTCTGTAGGAACCTCACTCCTAGCCCCTCTCCTTGGTAAGGAGAGGGGGATCGAAGCCCGTTGCTGGCTGGGAGGTGCGGTGTGAGCACATCTCAACTCAAGATGTGGCGAGAAATCCGGAAGGAACGGTGCTTTCGGGTGCGGGATTTGCATACCAGCTCGAATTGTGCGGCGGCGACGGCGCGGCGTTATCTGCGGGCTTTGGCCCGTGAGGGCTATGTGGCGAAAGCCGAGACCTATTGGTTTCGGCTCATCAAAGACACGGGGCCGCTGCCGGTGAGGGTCGCGATGGACGGCACCCTGACGGATTTGAATTTGGAGCCAGACAAGCGGAGCGATCGCGACAAGTTTTGGCAGGCGATGAGAATTTCACCCACTTTCACAGTGGGCGATATCGCAGTAGTGACGGAGCTTGAGCTGGTGAAGGCCAAGCAATTGGTGAGTGAGTTTGTGCGGTGCGGTTACGTGCAACGACTGGGCAATCGCTTTCGCCTGGTCAAAAACACGGGGCCATTGACACCGCTGAACTCAGGACGTGGACAGGTATTTGACCCAAATGTGGAGGTTTGAAGTGGATTACGAACGATTGAGGACAGCGATGCAGTTGCGGCAGGTCCATCGCCCTTGGTGGGTGGCGGTGCGCGGCGAGTTTGGCTGGCAGGTACGCTGTCGATTTGCTGGGGTGACGGCGGCTAGCGCCCATGCGGTGCGGCTGCGCCAGGTGTTTGGCTATCAGCCAAATGAGGTCACTGTTTCCAGCGTTGAAGACGGTGCCGAGCTGTGGGAGCTGGAATGGGCGATGAATCGCCTGCGCCACTACCAAGCGGTAGAGCGAGCAAAGCTACAGCCTGACGAAGCTCGCATTCAGCTTTTGCAAAACGAGATTGCTTACTTAATGGAAGAAGCGGTGCAGTTGGCTTGCTGGCGAGGGTTTGAACTGCAGACTCGTTGGCGCGGCGACCGGCTAGAGCTGCGGAAGGGCTGTGATCGCTCGCTATCAACCTTGCCGGAGGTGAGCTGATGGCGGATTCGCAGGCGACACCAGCTTGGCAGGGGGCAGGCGATCGCCCCGACTGGGTGACGGTGCTGAATGAAAAATGCGCCGCGAGCAGTCAGGCCAAGGTGGCGACGGAATTAGGGTTGGCATCTTCGACGCTGGGACAGATCCGCAAGGGCATTTATCCGGCTAGCACGGAGCGGATAGAGGCCAAGGTGCGAGGCGTGTTGATGGCGGTGGAGGTCACCTGTCCCGCGTTGGGGTTTGAGATTCCGGCTCAGAGATGTGCAGAGTATCAAACCGCTGGAGTAACGCCTGCGAATCCGCTCTGGGCAAAGCTGTCGGGCACCTGCCCGACCTGCCCGCATAACTTTCGAGCTGAGTCAGGCGGAGACGCCTGAGAAACAACGTTTAGGAGAAGCAAATGAAAGAGTTTATGCAAGTTTTCGGTTGGGCTAACGCCGCCGTTTTTATCGTCATCGCGATCGCGGTGCTGCAGGCGTTGCCGGTATGGATTTTGTGGAACGCCTTGGTTCCTAACCTTTTGGAGTTACCGCAGCTCAGTTTTTTTGACGCGATTACGCTGTCGATTTTATGCGCCTGTTTATTCAAAAGCGGCGGTGGCAGTGCCAAGAAGTGACCTCACCCCTGGCCCCTCTCCTTCTGAAGGAGAGGGGGATTGAAAACCCAATGGAGAAAACCCATGGAAAAAGTGATTAAGACTCAACAACCGCTGGCCTGGCCCACTGTGCCGGAGTTTGCGCGGGTGGCACCGCAGGGGGTAGATACCCTGCACTATGCCGGTGCGCCGCGTCAGTACCGCTTTGATGGCGAGGTCGGTGCATTCTTTGTCGGTTCGCGGCAGTTTGACCAGATTAGCGCCCAAATCTTTGCTCGTCGGTTTGTCTATGAGCAGCGCTGGGGCCGCCCGATGCAGACCTGGCTAGACCTGGCTTTTGTGGATCAGGACAGCACGGTGAGCGTGTTGGCGCTGAAAAAAGAGAGTGCAGTGAACCTACATGAGCTGTTTGTCAACCTCGATCAGATGGGGGCTGACTGGAAAGCAGTCGAAGTTTTGCTGACGGCTGCAGTGCGGACGGTGCGACACGGTGAGGATGACCTCGAAAGCTATCACGTCTGTGACTGGGAAGAGTGGGAGTTTAGCAGCGAAAGTCGCTACCAGAGCGTGAAAGCGATTGAGCAGTTTGACTGGGTGCTGAGTGGTGAAGCGGCCAGTAGCCAGACGGAGGTGCGGTGATGGCAGCGACATTGGTACACACACTCACAGATGACGACATCTGCCAGCGGTTCATGATCGTGATGAATCAGCGGGGGGGGATTACGCTTGATGGCTTTTTGCGGGTGCTGGGATACCACAAATCACCATCGAGCCGGAATTGGTCACAGGAGCTACTGACCAGCATCGATCAACTCTGCACAGAGATGCTACCCAGCCCTGATTGCCGGGTAGTGGGGCCACGCATGGTCAATGGCGTGGAGTCAGGAGAGATGATCCGTTATCTGAAATCACCGCCTGAGAAGCCATTTGCGCCGCCAAGGCTGAGCACAGTGAAGGTCACTCGCGCCCCTGAGTTGGCAACTTGGACGCCGGAAGTGGCAGCACAGCGCAAACAAGAGGATCGGCAGCGACGGTCGGCGTTTTATGGCAAGGGCGCGACCTCACCCAGCTCGCCAACGGATTTGCGGCGACATGTGGCGGCGTTGACCTTACCCCAGTCTCCTTTCCAAGGAAAGGGAGGGCAGGAATCGAGCAAGGTGCCTACTACACAGACGGCGAGCAAGACGACCAACACACAAGAGGGGAAAACGGTGGCGAATGGGAATAGCGATCGCAGCCAGGGGGCGGATGAAAGACTTGATGCCGTGTTGACTCAACTCAAGCAAAGCTGGCCGCTAAATCGGCTATCGCTGTCTCACATCTGTCGTGAAGGCAAGTTTTCGAGCGGCTTTTTTGCAATGAGCAGAACCAAGGGGCCGGAGCGCAAGCAGCGGGCGCTGGCGGCCATTGAGGAACGGCGGGCAGCCCTCACCCCTGGCCCCTCTCTCAAAACTGAGAGAGGGGGATCGGAGCCTGTCGAACAAGAAGGGAGATCCGTAAAGGACTTGGAGGCGCAGGCACGAGTCTTGACCGAGGAAAATCGTGAACTGAGATCGCAGTTGCGCGAGCTGCAGCAACAGCAGGGCAATCCACAGGCCGACCCGCGTGAGGTGCTGGCGGTGAAGGCAGAGCAGTTGGATCGGCAAATCGAGACCCTGAATGACCAGCACGAAGATCTACTGCGTCAGCGAGAGGCCCTGTGGCAACTGAGAGATGGGATCGGTGAGTGCTTGAAATTGCTTGAGGTGGCGTAGGCCCCACCCTGCGGAAAGCCGCAAGGCGTCTACGCCCGAACCCCCTCCCAGTTTTGGGAGAGAGGACTGAACTGGAGAATGTCATGACTAAAGTAAGCCCCCTACAAAAAATCACAAGTGACGCGGTGTTAGCGGCGTTGCAGGCCCGACCGGGTAAGCAGAACGCCGTTAGCGGTGCGGCCTTGACTAAAGCGCTGTGTGGGGAGTCGCGCCCCTATCTGGTGCGGCGGTTGCGGGAGGTTGTGGCCACGTTGAGAGACAGGGGTTGGCCGATTTGTGCCAAGCCGGAGCACGGCTACTGGTGGGCAGCGAATGCTGATGAGCTGGTGGCAGTGGGGGAGTATCACCGCTGCCGGGCCCTGGCCAGTTTGCGCCAGGTGAGTCGGCAAAAGCGCTATGGCATTCCCGTTTTGGAGGGGCAGGGACATTTGTTTGACCCGGAGCTGAGTGATCCGAGCCAGCTCGAACAACCCAACCCAGTGCCTGATCTATTGGTTTCTGAAGTGCCAGAGGCACTGCATGAGGCTCTGACTCAGTGGCTTGACGAGCACCCTGGCTGGGACATGAATCGGGTGGCGACGGCGTCTCTGGCGCTATTGCTGATGCAGCAGGGAGATGAGGCGGCGGCACGCATCTATCTGGACACGTTGTTTGAGGAGGCCCCTGATGATCTTGAGCGGATTTAAGTGGGCGGGTGTGGCGGTGTGGACGTTGCAGTGGTGGCTGGTGCTGCCATCAGTACCTCTGGCCCTCTCCCAAAACTGGGAGAGGCAGGGTGGTTTCATACGCGAGAAGAAAAATGAGGATGGACTGAGTTGTTTCAAAATCAACAGCCCATGTCCCTCATAGAGCAATTAAAACAAATTCCTGACCATCGCCATCGCCGCGGCCAGCGCCACCCGTTATGGATG
>JBCCJU010000191.1:0-10250 GCA_039027715.1 Cyanobacteria bacterium P01_C01_bin.120 | reverse complement strand
GTAGGTAAGGAAGTTAAATAGAAAGCTGGAAAAAGCAATAATTGCTGAAACTATGCTGACATATACGGCATTCATGAGCTTTGTGGTCGCAACTAACAAATAATCTTCCAACTGTGGTATCAACAAGGACTTGCGGCATAAAGTTAAAGATCAGCGGCGGCCGTCAGGCCGCCCGCTGCATCGTCTTGTTGGGCTGCATCGGCAGCAAATCGGATGCGAACATAATCTGCCTGCCACCCATTTCCCTCTGAGAAAAGCACAGGCCGAACCAAGCCCTCTGTTTCGAGCAAGAACTGTTTCTCTAAATGTGGCGGCATGCCGGAGATAACATGATTAGCAAAGATCTTTAGCCATTCTTGAACGCCAGTCTCCAGGGGGGTAGGCCGAGGGATCAGCTCAATGTAATTCACCATGAACCCATGGCCTTCCAGGCAATCTCTGTATTCGACATCAGACGGAAAGTACCAGGGATTGATAAAGGATCCCATTTCAGGGTGGCGGCCGACTACTTCACTCATTGCCTTTACAAGAGTGGAGATGTTCCCCATCCCCCCAAATTCGCCAACAAATCGACCGCCGATCTTGAGTGCCCTTCGAACACCCTTGATCACCGAGTCATAGCTGGGGATCCAGTGCAACGCTGCATTTGTGAAGACTGCGTCGAATTGGTTCTCATATGTAATCGCATCGCCACTCATCAAGACGGCGTTCAATCCCCTTTGCTGGGCCCCTGCGACCATACTTTCGCTGGAGTCTATCCCAATTACTTCCTTTGCTATCTTTGCAATTTTCTCTGTCAGCGCTCCATCGCCACACCCAACATCCAGGATGCACTCACCAGGCTGGGGATTGAGAAGCCGCAAGACCGGACTTCCAAGCTCAGCTACAAACGATGCATGATCTTGATACTGAGCAGCATTCCAAGTTTGCTTTGTCATGACGATATCCTTTGCGGCCCAACGGTGCGCTTGAGCAGCTGCAAATAACTTGTGCAATGAATCAAGATCTTTCAGCAGTCCGCTCCAAGCGAATTGTTAGCCCGCGCTGCGCCATCACTGGTCTCTGCCCTCCCACACCTGTGATTTTAGTAGGCTTTCGATCTGTAGCAAACGCTCCTCTGTTGAACCTCTTACCTCCAGAATCATAGGGCGACAGAAGCTGAATATGTTGAGATCATCGCCGCGGAGAATATCGACGAGCCAATCATCTACCGCAACCCTTAATTCTTGATCTTCCACATCGGAAATTACATCGCCATCCATCCCATCGAGTGGTAAAAACACAATCAAATCCAGAAACTCGATTCCATCCTTCACTATATCGAGTGATTGCTCAACAAATGCTGCTGCTGCCTTATCTATGCGGAGATTGCTGAGAGCAAGCAGGTATGCAATAAAATCGATGGGACATCGCTCATAGATTGCCTTTTCACTGGGCTGGTAGCGGCGCAATCGGTCGATGTTGAATTTGAGCTGTTGATAGAAGTCGTCGGCAGAAGGTTCCGCCGCAAAGACTTGACCGTAATCCTCCTGGAGGACAATGTACGGTTCAGGCTCATGGGTAAAGTCAGGATGAGCAATCAAGAAGAGATCTATGAGAGTAGACTTGCCAGAGCAATGCGTTCCTGAAACTGCAACTCTCATGGGCAAAACCTCTGAGTATCTTTTCGGTGAAAATCACAAGTATCTGCCCCGTCGGTCTCACTCATTATTAGAGGGACAATTTCCACCTAAGATCCCCATACAGATAAATAGGTGGAAATATTTCTGCCTAAGATCCTTTCAGAGGCAAATAGATGGAATTACGTCCGCCTAAGATTCCTATTTAGGAAAATAGGTGGAATAGTTCAACATAATTATCTCTCTGATGCGCGATGAATTCTACTCAATAGACTTTTCTCGATAAATGCGGCGATCGCTCTACGGTTGACGCAAGGCCAAAATTTTCTTATCGTCTAGCGCAAGGTTGCGGTGCTATCTGTAACCTTGACCCGGAACTCAATTGACTTAGCGCTACTGGCAGGTGCGCCAACACCTACCAGCAGCTAACCCCCACACTGGCATAAGCAGTCTGGAGGCTGAAGCGATTATGCCTCAGCTACCCCGATCGCACCACGTTCTGCGGGGTGGCTAGGCCACTTGAGTTCTGGTTTCCTTCCGTACATCACGTTTCTGGAGACCAGACTCATGTTTCAATCCTCAATATCGGACGCGGCGGCGTCCACGGTTCAAACTGCCAGCAAATCCTATGACCCGCAGTTTGAAGCGGTGCGGCATATGCTGTTTGGCAATTTGCCGGCGGTGCGGGCAACCATCGCGCGGTTGCATCAGCTCAATTACGCCGAGCCTAATGACTGGAGTAAACCCATTGCGACGGGGCAACCCAATGAAGTTGTCGTCGTGTTGATCAAGCGGGTGCGGGTGGTTTAAGCCCGGTCAGGGCATTGGTGCTGGTCGGTCTGAGCAGAGCGATCGCGCTCACTGTGAACCAGTCCGGGGGAGCGCGATCGCTCCATGCAGAAAGTACCGAGCGGCCTCAACGACGGCACAGGGCAGATTTTAGGTTGATTTCAAGCAGCTTTTCCAGCGGGATGTTGGCGGCCTTGGCCATAGTGGAAATCACGCTGCTGAGCGAGAAGGAACAGTAGAGGCCAGCTTCCAAAAACCAGGGATTGCCCTGGGAGTCGATGCGAAAATCGAACAGGCTGTAGTGACGACAGTTCAGTGCCCGGTGGCACAGCTTGGCTGCCGTATGAACCGTGGCGGTAATGGGGTCATCTAGAGCCACCAGCGAAGAGGTCGGTTGGCTTTTAGTCAGCTCGCCGGAATCATTGCGCTGGAGTTTGTCAGCGTAGTTGCGAATGGGCAGATTTGTTGAATTAACCGGATACTCTTCCAGCGGCAGCGCCATTAAATCGCCGTCCACGTCGAGAATGCCACATCGCACCTCACGCCCCGGAGCAATATAGGTTTCTACCAGCACCTGATTGGCGTGACTAAACGCAGTTTTGAGAGCCGCTTTGTAGTCTGCCTGGTCCCGCACCAGCGTCACGCCCGTAGAGTTGTCGGCGCTTTCGGGCTTGATGACGACGGGAGGAGCCAGCGTGGGCGACTGGCCAGGACGCAACACTTCGCCAGCGGGCACGTTCACCCCGGCAGCAGCGACGATCGCTTTAGCCTGGGCTTTATGGGCCGTCAATGCCATCAGCTCTGCTGGGTTACCGACATAGGGAATGCCCAGTAAATCCAGTAGGCTGCGATACTGCGTCATCCCCGGCAGGCAAAACATCTGGGGCAGGGCCACGTCGATGTGTCGAGCCTGGAGGGTGGCGATCGCCGCCGACAAATCCATCGGGACAGCGGCAGCAATATCGGCAGCACTGAGAGACGTGGGAAAGCGCCACTGGCGATCCGGAGTAACGTAGGCAATATGGAATTCGTAGCGAGCGGGATCGCCCGTCGCCGCAATGCAGCCCTTGGCATAAAACCGCGACAGATCGCAGAAAAACTCATCCTGAGCTGACCCGGTCAAATGCAGGATTCGCAGTGTAGACATGATTAATCGCCGCCCCGCTCGACCAGCTTGCCAATGTTGAAATCAATGCGTACCCAACCCTGAAGCCGCCGCAGATTATCCAGCAGCAGCAGCGGTATCTGCCAGTGGGGCACGGTTAGAAACGGCAGCGGATCGTTGAGCTGAAATAGTGCGTCTTTGCCGGTGATGATGATGCGAATTTGCTTACGCAAGGCGGCCAGCGATCGCACGGCGGTGAGTCGCCAAAGCTCGTGATAAAGCCAGTAAGTGGGGCGGCTGGTCGGTCGGGGCAGCAGCAGCAGGGCTCCAGCATCGCCCTCATTTAAATATGCGTCGGCCAGACCGGGGTGATTGTAAAACATCGTGATCGCTGAATGGGTGCGGGGATTGCACTCGATGGGATAGACCGTGCCGTCTCCTGCCTGAATAAAGTCGAAGGACACCTGCCCCGTCAGGTTCAGAGATCGCCCAAAGGTTTCGACCCAGGCGTAAATTTCCGGCTGCTCGACGTGGGCGTAATTCACCTGAAACGGGGAAGATTTGGAGCAGCAGTGCAGCCGGATCTGCCCCTGCCACACAGTACTGTGGGTGCAGTATTCTTGGCCGGTGATGAATTCCTGCATAATCCACGGGTCAGCAGCGCTGATGGGCAGTGTCTTCACATAGGCGGCCATGCCAGCAAACGGCAGCCGGGTCATATCCAGCCGCGACACCGAATCGTAGCGCAGTCGCTTCAGCAAGTACTGGCTGCCGTCGGCCTGAAAATCGAACTGGAGGATCTGCTCCGGATCGGTGATTAGGAATGATTTGGGGGCTGACAGCCCTAGCGATCGCGCCGTGTCACATAGCCGAAACTTGTCGTCCAGCAGCGCCACCATCTCCGCTGTGCCATGCACGACCTGACAGTGGGGGGCCAGCCGCTCTCCCGCGATCGCGTCGTAGTAAGACGCCACGGGACTCGATACGGGAATAAATACGTCAATTTTTTCGCGCTGAGCGATCGCCAGCAGCGCGTTAGCGTACGCTCCAGCATCGCGCTCGGGCGCGGGCACCGTGTAAAACCGCGACACCGCATTGGAAAATCGATGGCCGGATAGCCAATATTTGTGGGTCTCGACCAAAATAACGGTGTGTCCCGCCGCGTGAAAGGAGCGGGCGAGCTGCAGCGCCTTCGTCATTTTGCCGCCGGTAATCAAGACTCGTCGCGCGGACGGCAGGGGCGATCGCGGGCGCAGCGGAGCCCGCACCGCATTCCAGATCAGCGCCCCCAGCACCACCCCCAGATTGAACGGCAGGGCGATCGCCAGTAGCAGCAGCGCGCCCAGGGTACGCAACCCGCCAGTGAGTTTTGAGCCCCCAGCCGACGGGGACGGCATCGGAGGCGACATCAGGGACTTGGCTGGGGCTTTCATCATGGCTTCCGGCGAATGATGGTCAGCCCATCGCGCAGGGGCAACAGCACCTGTTCAACTCGGTCATCGGCGGCTACATGACGATTAAAGGCAGCGATTGCTGCGCCATTGGCGGTGCGCTGGGCTGCCGGCAGGTAGGCTTGCCCCTGAAATAGCGTATTGTCGGCGCAGATAAAGCCGCCTGGAGTGACTAGATCGTGATCCAGCAGCAGCTCAAAATACTGGATATATTCTGCTTTGTTGGCGTCGATAAAAATCAAGTCAAAGGACTGCCGCTCCTGGGCCAAGGCCGCCAGCGTTTGCAGTGCCGGTGCGACTTTTACCTGAATTTTGTGACCGTGGGGTGAAGCGGCAAAGCCGGCTTGGGCAAATTGAGCCACGTAGGCATCCATTTCGCAGGCCAAGAGCAGGCCATCGTCCGGCAAAGCCTCAGCCATCGCTAGGGCCGAATAGCCGGTGAACATGCCCACTTCCAAAATGCGCCGGGCTTGGGTCATGTGCACGAATAGCTTCAGGGTTTGCCCTTCGACGTGTCCCGACAGCATCTCTTGTTCTAGGGCATGCACCGTTTCCTGATCGGAAAATCGCTGACTCCAATCTTCAGCGGCGGTTTTCTGGGCCAGCGCCGCTAAGGCCGGCGATTCGGGACTGGCGCAGTCAGATAAATAGGGATCTAATCCCGCCGCTAAGGCAATGGTCTGCTGCAGAGAAGCCTGGAGCGCCGCTGTGGATTCTCCCTGCTCAGCTCGCGCGGCGATCGCAGTCAATTGCTCCACCAAGATAGCCATCGGCGTTACGGCGCGAGGCGTGGGCGGCAGCGCCAACCCGGCTGATTCCCCAGATATCAGCGTCGTCGCCGACTGCGTCGAACTCTCGGAATCGGGGGACGGCAGATCGGCGGAAGCGACGAGCGTCGCTGATGGAGGTGACGTTGCGTTGGTCATAGAGCGTGTGAAGACAAGTGAAGTAAACAAATATCGCTAGGCGTACGGAGCGGCTGCAGCAGAAAACCGCTGACTCTTTTATGAGAATAAGCAGCTAATAATGTAACAAAAAATGAAAAAGACTGAGTTTCATCAGGTATTTTTGTCTGTTTAGATACTTTCTCAGCAGAATTTACTAGCTTTTTCTCATAAATTGAGTAATTCGTCATATTTAATTCATAGGGCGATTTTTTGAGGCGCCGATCAGTAGCGTCAAGGTCAAACGACGGGGAGCGACCGGCGCAACCTAGCTACGGTGTCGCAGCGATGGGAGCCTCGCCTAGGACTAATCCGCGATGCAAAACGCGATCGCCGACAACTTGAGAATGGTCAGCTCGATGCATAGTGCAGCGATCGTCCCAAACTACAATGTCGCCCGGCTGCCAGCGATGACGATAGAGCCGGTAAGGGCGAATGGAATGCTGATACAGCAGGCGAATCGCCCGCTGCCCCACGTTTGAGGAAAACCCGGAGATTTCTTGACAGCGCTTGGGCGTCGATAAAAACAGCGCCGTGCGTCCTGAAATAGGGTGCTGCCGAAATAGGGGATGCCAGCATTCCTGTTCCTGATCAGCGGCCAGCGTCAGTCCCGAAACCACATGGCGCACGTGAGCTGACCACAACTGCGCCTTGACGCGGTTAGGCAAGGTTTCAAAGGCGTGATATTGATTAGAAAACAGGGTTTCTCCTCCGGACTGAGGCAGCGTGATGGCTCGCAGGGCGGTGTAGGCCGGTGGTTTAGATACGTAGCTGGTGTCTGTATGGAAGACGCTGCGCGGCGGGCGATCGCGGCCCACATTACTGACGACATTGAGCAGCGGCTGACCAACCACGGGAGTTTCGCCCGTGGTAAACGTGAGCGGCCCCAACTGCTGGAGAAAGTGCACAAAGTCCGTATCAGATACCGCTTGCTGCCGCCGTAGCACGACCACGCCTTGAGTCGCCAACACCACCTGCAGGTCGGCAATATCGTCCTGGGTCAGGTCGGTCATGCTGCCTTCAACAGCTTCAACCCCAAACGGCGACAGGGAACGAAAAGTGAACGTCGTTGTTCGAATCATCAAAAGTTTTCTGTTTGGTAGCGTTTCCACTGGCTGGGGATTAGTTTGCCAGCACCGGTAACAGCGTCGCCAGTTCTTCAAAGTTCAATCGTGTAGTCCGTTGAATGGCGCCCTCAAAGCGATGGTGCTGGGTGTTGTCGCCGGGAAAAGCCACGCAGGCTAGTCCAGCAGATTGTGCGGCAGCCAGACCGTCAACGTTATCTTCGATCGCGATGCAGTCAGCAGTGATTTCTTGAATGCTGCTCATCGCGTATTGATAAGCATCAGCGGCAGGCTTTCCCTGGCGAACATCCGAAGCCTTAGTCACGATGTCGAAGCTGCCGACGGCTAGCTGTTTTAAGCCGTCCAATAACGCCGACACATTGGCCGCTGAAGTCGTTGTCACTAAGCCCAGCTTCAAGTCATGGGCTCTGGCTTGCTCCATGACCTCAATCACGCCGGGGCGGGGTTCAATTTGGCCAGCCTGCAAAGACTGCTGAAAGATCGCGGATTTCGCCTTATGTAGGGCGTCGGCATCGATGGTCTGGTTTTGCGATCGCCCATAGTCAGCAATACGTTGCTTGCCGCCGCTGCTTTTCAGCAGTTCTCGATACTCTTCTCGCGACCAGTGCCACCCCAGTCCTGCCTGGGCAAAGGCCTGATTGAAGGCGGCGCGCTGTAATTCAGACGTTTCGGCGATCGTGCCAATGGAGCCGAACAAAATTGCTGACATCGAAGCTTTTCCTTTTGCTGCTGATCTATATCAGCTATTTATAATCGCCTATCGCCGGATCTTAGGAAATATAGCTTTCGGTACAAAGCATCCCCCTAAATTTGAGGGACTTGATATTCCATAGACTTCACCGCGTACAGCCCGCCTCTGCTTGAAGCGGCCAAGTTCATACTTATTCCATTATTTGATGTCGCTCGATAGCTAGAGATTTCAGTAGCGCTGCGATCGCAAAAGTCGCCGGCAGCACCCCACGTTAGCAAATTGATCGATGCTATCCAGAAGCCGAAACCAGAGCCATCAAAGCATCGAAACCCCCAAAAAACGACCAACCCCAGAGTGCATCGTCAATGAATATCAGCAGCCTGATGGAATCAGCCCTATCGTGCCCGCCCCAGATTCAGGGGCTCAGAGCTGAAACTTTGATCGCGGAGGCATCGCGGAGTTGCCGACCCAAGCTAATGGCGGCCAACCCTGACAAGAGGGACAATTTTCGTTCTTTTGCCTACCAATAATTTCTTAATACTTAGTGAAGTCACCTGAAACTAGCAAAGCCACCTGAAACCGCTTTTGCTAGGCATTTTTTAAGTTGATTAAAAAAATGTTTAATCCTTTAAACAATATCTGCCTGTATGTAAAGTGACGACGAGTAATTTAAGGTCTCAGTTCGACCTGAAAGCGCCACTGTATAGGAAATATCTGTCGCGAGAGAAAACCAACATTTTTTGACTGCTGACAAAAATCAACTGACAAAATTGTCGTAGCGACAACTTCAGTCTCAATCGACAAGCCGCACTTTTTTTCTTGTTGCGAATTTTCAGGCGCCAAAATCCTAAATTTTCGTTGTCTTTCTCAATAAGGCCGGCGCTTTCTCTAGGCTTTTAGTGAAACGGCTCGACACAAATTGTGACAACAGGGTTTACGCTCCACGACCTTTTTTCCTAATAAGAACTCTGCTGTATCATTGGGAAGATAATCGTAATCACCTGTTTTAAATTCCAACTTTATGGGTTCTGTCGGGCATTCAACCACATCATTTGCCATTACTACTCCCCTTTACTACGTTAATGGACTACCTCATATTGGGAGCGCTTACACCACGATCGCGGCGGATGCTCTAGCTCGCTTCAATCGACTGCTCGGCAAGCCGGTTCTAATGATTACGGGGACGGATGAGCACGGTCAAAAAATCCAGCGTACTGCGGCAGAACGTGGCGTTGCTCCCCAGGAACACTGCGATGAGATTGTGATTGGTTTTCAAACCCTTTGGGAGCAGCTC
Organism: Cyanobacteria bacterium P01_C01_bin.120; assembly: GCA_039027715.1. Taxonomy (GTDB): domain Bacteria; phylum Cyanobacteriota; class Cyanobacteriia; order Phormidesmidales; family Phormidesmidaceae; genus Halomicronema. The sequence continues at coordinate 1,272 of JBCCJU010000191.1, read as the reverse complement.
AATATTCGCTTTGACCGCTTCAGCCGAACAACGGCACCACGCCATGGGGCGATTGTTAAGGACTTTTATCAGAAGGTCTGGGAGCGCGGCGACATTTATGAAGGTCGCCAACAGGGCTGGTATTGCGTTTCGTGTGAAGAATTCAAAGAAGAACGCGATCTTCTGCCTGATAATTTATGCCCAATTCATACGAACAAGGCAGTGGAATGGCGAGACGAAAACAACTATTTCTTTAAGTTATCCAACTACCAAGAAAAACTTGAAGAGCTGTATGCTCAGCAGCCAGACTTCATCCAGCCAGTCACCCGTCGCAATGAAGTCCTCAGTTTCGTTGAAAAAGGACTGCAGGATTTTTCCATCTCACGCATCAATCTGGACTGGGGATTTCCGGTGCCCACGGCGCCTGAACATACCCTCTACGTTTGGTTTGATGCGCTGTTAGGCTATGTTACCGCGCTGCTTGAGCCGGACGACGAGCCCACCCTCGAAAACGCCCTAAAGCGCTGGTGGCCCATTCACACGCATCTCATCGGCAAAGATATCTTGCGATTTCACGCCGTTTATTGGCCAGCTATGCTGATGTCTGCGGGATTGCCCTTGCCAGCTCGGGTCTTTGGCCACGGCTTTTTGACCAAGGATGGGCTAAAAATGGGCAAAAGCTTAGGCAATACCCTAGATCCGTTTGCCCTAGTCGAGCAGTACGGCGCCGATGCCGTAAGGTTTTATTTCTTAAAAGAAATTGAATTCGGTCGCGATGGTGACTTCAGTGAAACGCGCTTCATCAACGTCCTCAACGCTGATTTGGCCAACGATTTAGGGAATTTACTAAATCGCACTCTCAAAATGGCCGTCCGTTACTGTGAAGGTAAAGTTCCCCAAGGATTGTCTGATGATGTAATTGCGAATAATCCCTTAAAAGAGAAAGGCAGCCGTTTGGCCGCGGCAGTTCAGTCGGCCTATGAACGATTGGCCTTTAGTGACGCTTGCGAAGCAGCTCTCGAACTCGTTAGAGCCAGCAATAAATATCTGGATGACACGGCTCCTTGGTCACTGTTTAAGCAAGGACAGCAGTCTGAAACTGAACAAGTCTTGTATGCGGTTTTGGAATCTGTTCGCCTAGCTGGATATTTGCTTTCCCCGATTGTGCCGGGCTTAGCCAACGCAATTTATGTGCAGTTGGGCTTTGAAGGCGATTTTAATCACGCTAACATCGGTCACCACTGGGCATATACCGAGCACAGTCACTGGGGGCTGCTGCCTGGCGGTCAGGTC
>JBCCJU010000190.1:0-10323 GCA_039027715.1 Cyanobacteria bacterium P01_C01_bin.120 | reverse complement strand
CGAAATTTTGGGTATGTGAGCACCCGCATCAGCTCTAAAATCGTCGCGCGGCAGACTAAAGGGGTAAAACGTTTGGCTTGCCAAGCCTCACGCAGATCGCGCAAAACATCTGATTTAAACACCAACGAGGAAACCAATATGTTGGTATCCAGTACCGTCGACAGCGGCGGAGTCAAGTTTCTATGGGATGTTGCCTAGCCCACGCCACCGCATCCGCAATATCTTGCTGACTAATGGATAGCTCAGCTAGTTTTTCTCGCACCGCATCCGTCTGAACTGTAACCGGGGTTAAAACAATCTGACCGTCCTGCAGGGTTACTTCAAAGTATTCCACCGGCCCGATCGCCTGCATGACTTCTTCCGGCAGAGTAATTTGATTTGTTGCTCCTAGCTTTGCCAACATAGTCACTTACTCAATCAGCCTGGTTTTACTGCTATGGTACTGCTTTCATTACCGGCGATCGCTCTTTCATCTTGACTGCCTGAGCGGGGAAAGCGATTGCCTGCGCTGAATGCGCAATGACTGCAAGCTGAAGCGCCGCATCATGAAGACCTATGCCCCTCAATGGAACCGGACCGTCTCCCTCCACCGGCATTAGTCGAGACCGTCATTGGCCACTTGTGCCACTGGTTTGACATTGAGCCACATTCGAGTCCGAGACCTCTGGCATTTGACCAGTCGAGTGGCCCGCAAGATGTTCGCACATGCCGTGATGAGTTATCTGAATCACCTTAAAGGCAGGCCCTATCTGAGATTTGAGGACCTGATTAAGGCTTGAATTAGAAATCACTTAATTGCACATCACGTTATTCGGGTATTGTCTGTAGCCTATGTAAAAAACTGTGCATCCCATTCCGAACTCTCCGGTTTATCTGTTTGTTTCCCTGAAAAACAAAGCAGGAAATTCTACGAATTTAGGGCACATCACTCATTAATTCTAGAAACCTGGTGGGATCAGTACTCCCACCAGGTTTTAGTTGCCTAAGCTAAGGGCTGAACTCCGGCTATCAAAGCATAAGGTGGCTAGATGATGATAACCCTGACCAAAATTTCCCCCGCACTTACTGATAAATGGAGTAATCGCGAGCTATGAAACATAATTGGCAACCTCAGCTTTCACTGACAACCCTATTTACGGCTGCTCTATTAATGGGCTCTGCGTTAATGAGCCAAAGCAGCCAGGCAGTTAACTATCCCGGTTTGTTCTTTGCCTGCGACTCGGGGTTAGTCGACGAATCGACAGAGCGAAATGTGCTTTACGGCATGTATCGCAATGGTGCCAGCATTGATCTGGCACAATTTTCGGCGGCCGGTGGATTTGATGGCACTGAGCGTTGCGACATCATTAGCCAGGAGTTTAATCAAGCTAATTTGAATAATCAGCTCAAGTTTATTACTAGTGGCAAGGAATATGACCAGAATATTGTTTGCGCAGTTGATATGTTTGGGACAAAGTGTAATCTTTCCTGGCCGGCTTCTGTGACGGATCGTCAATATACCTATTTGTTTACGATTGCCAACAACGAAAATCCTGACATTGCCCTCAATCGCTTCTTAACCCGACTCGTTTCTAGTCGAAATGTTGGTCAGATTCTGCAAGACAGCGAATCACAGCAAACTTACATTGACTTTGAAGCTTATCTGCAGCACGCGTTTGGCAATGTCGTTGATGTTTCGACCGGGCAATTCACTGAAACGCCTTCCGAGAACCATCACTTTGAATAAGGTTGGAGGACAATAATGCTCTAAAGAGGGGCTTAGCGCAGAAAAAGTTACTCGAGTCCACTCAGTAGCGTCCATAAACACCTATTTCACCTTAATGATTCTAGGTGTTTCAGATAGTTAAATATTAGCTGGACAAATTTTTAAAGACCCTCCGATTAAGGTTGGGTAAGTACAAGGGCACATTTATATTCCCCTCCGGACTTCGACTGCGCTCAGCCCTCATGTCAATAATTTCCATGATTCCGGCTGGTTGAGCGGTATCGAAACCAGCAGCGCTGCCAGCATTTAATTTTGTCGACCTACTTAGCTGGGTAGCTTCGCCCTCTTACTTTTTGACCATCATGACTTTTGTAAATTCTCAGTTGAGTGCATCATGTCTTACCCGCAAAGCGTTCTACCCATCATTGTCGGCATCCCCGTGATGGCGATAGTGCAAGCAGCTCCCGTCGAGGCAAATTCCATCACACCACTCAGGCAACGGGCTGCTGAAATTACCGTGAGAATCGATTCGGAATTTCCGGGCTCTGGGGTGATTGTGGGTCGCGATCGCTCAACCTACTATGTCTTAACGGCCAAGCATGTGGTCGAGAACATAGAGCATACCGCTATCACAACGTTTGACGGCTGGCGTCATGATTCTGACCATTGCTGTATCCAGTATTTTGACAATCTTGATCTAGCTTTGCTAACGTTCACCAGCGCTCATCACTATTCAATAGCGACACTGGCGATTCCACAGGCTGACCGCGAGCAATTTGTCTTCATTGCGGGGCTGCCAGCCCCTCATGTCGATGTCGCCAATCAAGATTGGTGGTTTAGAGGGGGCACGTTAGTCACTCCTGAAACGGCTTTTGCGTTTACCGATGCACCCTTTGAAGCCGGATACGGTCTGTTTTATACCAACATTGCTGAACCCGGAATGAGCGGCGGCCCGATTTTAGATTCTGATGGCCGCGTTATGGGTATTCATGGTCGCTCTGATGGCTTCCGACTATACGATGAGACTGCCGAGCAGATCCGGCGGCTACGCATTGGCCTGAGCGCAGGCATTCCCATCTCGGAATTTATCGAGCAAAGTCCCCGCTCCCTATTCCCCGCCCTGATCATTGAAAATACCGCACCCCGGCGATTTTCCATAGAAACGGAAGAAGCCTTTCGACACATCATTCTCAACTCGCCGATTCAACGGGGCCATCAGCAAGACCCCATCAGCCTGGTTAATTACAGCAATTCCTTATACCGTATCGGCCAAACGGCAGCAGCCCTAACGGTCATTGACGAAATCATTCAACTCGCTCCCACGTTTCCAGATGCCTGGTATGTGGGCGGTATTTTCCTGACTGAAATGGGAAACTACGAAAGCGCCGTCACGTTTTATCAACAAGCCATCAGCCTTGCCCCTGACTATTTTTTGGCCTGGCGGCAACAGGCCTTAACCCTAATTCAGCTGGGCCAATATGATGCGGCCCTCGCTGCTTTTGATCAGGCGCTACAAATCAATGTTCGCAGCTATGTCACCTGGTACCTCCGGGGTGAATTATTGCGGACGCACTTAGCCAATGCGGAGCAGGCGCATGAGTCTTACAGAACCGCCCTACGCCTCAAGCCCGACTTTTCACCAGCGATAAAAGGGTTAACGCTAATCGTTCAAAACTAGTGCTCCGTCATCTCTTACAACTCTGAGTTTTAGGACCGTAGGTCCTCGCTATGATCCTTCGAAAATCTCAGGATCAGCGGGCTCTATACACTCGGGCTGAGCTTGTCGTTCACGCCGTGGCTCCCGGAGGAAGCAAGCCCTAATTTTTAGTCTTGACGCTGCACTAAGCTCACAAGTGTGTCTCATACTGCAGAGGGGTTAACGAGGAGAATTTGAGAACGCTTGAGCATCAACGACTGTGACTAAATAATTGCCGCGTCCGACAGGATATCGCGAGGATGTTTCGATGGTGTATGTTCCATCTTCAGGAAGAAAAATCAGCAACTCTGCTCTCAGATTGGTACTGCTGGTACTGGCTGAGTGGTCAATTAAGGATTGATCAGGACCATAAAGTGATAACTGTGGAGAAAAATTGCGACTAATCATAGTAATGGCAACTCGTTGTCCAGCGCTGCCACTAAATGTGTATGCTTCATAAGGGCCTGTGTTAGAAGATATTTGATCTGACGGATCCAGAGAACTTGTCTCATATAAAAGATAGTCAACTTCAACGTTATTTCGAGACTGCTCTATAGCTCTCCTAACAGGTTGAAGCCCATCAATATATTGATTGACGGTCGATGATGGGATAGCCAGACCAAGATTTTGAATGTCTCGACCATCAGTATTTTCTTCTCTAAGAGTATTAATTCCTACTATTTCCCCATCGCGATTAATTAATGGCCCCCCAGAGTTGCCAGGATTAATAGCAGCATCTGTCTGAATTGCATCTTCATATACACGGCTCACGATGCCAACTGTTAATGTGTTTGGTGAATAATTGCGGAAATTAGACGGAGCACCTGGTGAACCAATCGCTACCACAGATTGACCTTCAACAGGCAAATCTTCAGCAATGGGGATAAATGGCAAGCCTTGCACATCTTGGATCTTCAAAATAGCCAGGTCGCTTAGAAAGTAAGGATCGAGATTGATATCTTCAACCGAGGCGACAAAATTACAGACTTGAGTGTCTTCTAGATCAATGCCATGAAAACAAATTCGAACTGGCTCGTTTGCGAGCTCTGCATTTTCGACTACATGACGGTTAGTAATAACGTACCCATCTGAGGAGATGACTGCACCACTACCCAATCCAGTACTGGTTAAGACGGTTACCACGGCTGGATTGACTTGGTTATATACAGAAATCCAGATATCCTCGGAGTCTTGCGCAAATGCTGGCTGTACGCCTAGTTGCTCCACCGTCAACGGATGGATGAAATCCAACATAGGAAAGGTACTAAGACCATTAAGCGCGATCGCAGCGCCTAGGGCGATGGGGACAGAAAAAGATAATTTGGAAAGTGCTGAGTAAGTCATGAGCTTCCGTGTAGCGCGTCTACCCACTCGTTTCTCACAAGCGTCAAAGTTTCCGGAATATTTTGCGGTTAAGTTACGCTTCTGGGAACTTGCTGATTAGCGAGAGGCTAAATACTGCCCAGCCCCTTTAGTCTTTGAGGCTGAATAGTCATGTCCCCAGGGCTGTCACGCCGTAGAAAACACGCGGTTAAATATCAGGACTTGCTTGTATTTGATGTCGCGTCGCTCACCACCATGGTCAAGCGGTGATTCATCAGCTTGAGTCGCCGCTTGACTAGGCGATCGTCTTTAAACTCATGCCCAACCGTGTGGGGAGTTGCGGCAGCACTCTACCTATTGGACCACTGCCGGCCAGTTGGCATCAGCTTTGACAATATTGCCCGGAATATCTCGTTCCCACCGAGCTTGAATATTTTTGTCATAGTTCAAGTACAGCTTGCCATCTACAATTTTCCAAGCTTCTGGATCAACGGCTGCTGTATAACCTTGGCTCACGGCCCAAGCACAAAAACCACCGTATTGGGGGGCATATTGTCCAGGGTTGCTAGCAAATTCATCCCGGTTTTCAGCCGTTGCAAACTGCCACGTAACGCCGCTCCAGTCATGAGTAAAGTCAGCGCTACCAGGCACATAAGCCCCTTCAGTGAAATAAGCGACGGGATCGGCCCCCGCGATTGCGACCGCATCTTGCACATACACGGCAGGAAGCGCCTCACTCTTAGTCGCGGCATCAGGCGCTGCGGTCTCAGGCGTTGCGACTTCATCTGCCGGTGCCGCAGCGGCCTCTACAGGAGCGGTTTCTGCGGAGGGAGTCTCAGACGTAGACGTGGGCTCTGAAGAGGTAGTCTGGGCACCACAGCTCACAATGGTTAAACTCGCTAACAGCGGCAACATAAAGATAGGACGCATAAGAATCTCCTGACGAGCAGTTGGAGTAACTTTATCAATATTAAGCAAGCAAGCTGAGGATAATCTGAGAGGGGAGCAAAAAGAAAGTAAGGATAGCCCCTATATAACTGCTGGGACACCGCTGGATGGGAACGATTTACCCTGCTAAACACCAATCAATAGCTTCCAGTATTTGTTGCAGCCTCGCCGTTTTGACCGTAAACTGGCCCTCCTGGGCAGCAGCCAGTTGAGCCATGTTGACCCTAGCGCGATTGCGAGTCAGGATTTAGAGGCGCAGGTCATGGCGGCGCGATCGCTCCCCAACCGCTCTCTGCTTATGGCATCGTCCACCATTCGCGTGGGTGCCGACCAAAGGATTTTTCCAGCGCCAGCAAAATCACCATGCCGACGGTGTAGGCCACCCAATCTTTCCAGACAAACGTGGTGCCGATAATCGTGCGGGCGATCGCATTTTCCCCCAGTCCTAGCACCTCGACAATGTCGAAATACTGCAAAATCTCCACGCCAAAGGCAAACAGCAGCACGCCCAAGGCCGTCGGAGCGATCGCCACTTTGAAGAACGCGCGGACGAAAGCGTAAATTAAAATCACCACCAGCACATCGCCCACATAGGGGCGCACAAAGGCATCATCCACAAACAGGGCGATGCCTAGCTCGACCCAAAATAGCGCGATCGTCCAACTGAGGTAATAAACCGAAAATCGCATCAAAGCTGCTTTAGATGAGTCGTGATCATCAGACGGCTTTAGATTTCCCAATAGACAGGCCGGATTCACGCATCGGCTAGCTCGAAGCGCTGGTGTAAAACCGCAGGGCAAAGCCCCAAAACCAGCGGGAGATTTGTAGGAGGGCGATCGCCAATACCAAAGAGCCCCCGAGCCAACCCCATTCCACCTGACCCAGCAGCGCCTGGGCCGGTACGGTGGTCAAGAAAGCCACCGGGATAATAAAAGTGAGAAATACGCGGTAGGCAAAAGGATAGGCCACCACGGGAAAACGTCCGGCTTCCAGCAGGCCCCGCAGCACCTCAGTAACGTTGTAGATTTTGACGAACCAGATGCTGGTGGCCCCCAACATAAACCACAGGCTGTATAAGCTCAAAAAACCAAAAGCCAGCGGCAGCAGCGCCAACCCATATGCCAGCGGACTCACCCCCAGTCGCGTCCCAGCGTAGACGATAATCACCAGGCCAAACAGCAGATCGGGCAGGCCCCACGGCGACAGGGTGCGGGTAGATAGCCAAAACTGCGAGCTAATCGGCTTCAAAAGGACAAAATCGAGGGTGCCTTCCTGCACCTGGCGCACAATTTTATTCAGGTTGGGGGCCAGAAAAGTTGCCGAAAAGCCCTGCAGCATAGTGAAAACGCCCAGCACAATCAGCGCCTCTTCCCAACTCCAGCCCTCAAACTCATAGCCGGTGCGATAGAAGAGAAACAGGCCAAAAAGGCTACCCGCCAAGCCGCCAATGCTGCTGAAGGCGGCAACGACAAAATTCAGGCGATATTCTAACTCCGCCGCGATCGCCGTGCTCCAAAACAGCTTGAGAACCTGCCAATAGCGTTCCATCACGCCCCCATGCCGGAATACTGCCGCAGTCCTCGCTTCCATAGCCAGCGGTTGATGGCAAAAAAGATCATACCCCAGAGGGCGATCGCCACGAATCCCTGAAGCAAATTCGTCTCCCGCTCCAGCAGGACGTTTGCCGGAAAATAAATCAAATATGGAAACGGCGTCCACAAAATTACCGCTCGCACAGCATCGGGAAACACATCCAGTGGCGCAATCATGCCCGACGCAAAGATATAGACGAGGTACCAAAACTGCTCAATGGCGGTGGCCCGCTCTAGCCAAAACGCAAATAAGCCAAACGTGTACTGAATAATAAATCGTAGACAAAAGGCAGCGGCGATCGCCACTAGGCCCCAGAGCAGCGCCGGCAGCGAGGGTCGCCAAAGCGCCTGCGGATATAGCAAAAAGCACAGCCCCATCAGGACGCCAATAAACGGCAGCCGAGCAAAGCGTTCAGCCACGTGACTAAACAAATGCCGCCAGACCGGGTCAATGGGCTGCAGCAAAAAGGGGGATAGCTTGCCCTCCACCACCTCGCGCTCAAACTCCCAGACGACCCAAACGACTGTGAGCTGTCGCACGAGGAACACCACCAAAAAGTAGCGAATAAAGGTGATTGAATCTAGCGCAAACTGGCCGCCTTGGGAAGCTTTTGCCCAAATTCCCAAAAAAATCAGTGGAAATGTGCCCGACAGCACCCAAAACAGTAGTTCCGCCCGATATTCCACCATGTAGGCGTAGTAAACCGACAGCATAGTCCGCATAACGGCGAAGACTTTGCGCATAGTGGTTGGGAGCGAATGCGGCATGGGAGATTCGGAATTCGGCAGCGATGGCAGATCAGTAGCCCTTGACCATCCAACGAACCTCTGGCCAAAGAGCTCTGCCCTAAAACCTTACCGCTTTCGCTGGCAGAATGTGTGGCGGGGACTGGAGTGCATTTGGTGTTTGCTATTTATATAGACAAGCTCACTGCTGAAATCGTTAACTAAGGGCGATCGCTGCGGCGCTCTGTGAAGCCTCAAATCAGCCTTTTCCCACTGCACAACATCAATGAGTTGCTACTCATGCTCTATATAAACAGCTAGAGTAGAGGAGGGGAACTTTCACAGCGATCTTTTTGGGCAGAAGGCTAATTTTTTCAGGTATAATCGAAATCCTTGTCGCGAGAGCTTGAACTCTCACAGACTCGCTTGCTTAGTTTCGAGCTATGCCACGGGTTCCGGCTCGCCTTTAGCTCGGTTCACTGCAACTGAGGAGAACACCCATTATGGAGAAAACAGTAGGTAAACATTAAGCATGATCAATCAGGTAGAGCAGGACAAAGATACAGACATTGGGTTTACCCATGACGACTTCGCAGCACTGTTAGATAAGTACGACTATCATTTCAGCCCGGGCGATACCGTTGCTGGCACAGTTTTCAGCCTAGAACCTCGGGGCGCACTCATCGATATCGGTGCTAAAACTGCCGCCTACATTCCGATTCAGGAAATGTCGATTAATCGTGTTGAAGATCCGGATGAAGTACTGAGGTCGGACGAGACCCGCGAATTTTTCATCCTGACCGATGAGAACGAAGATGGTCAGTTGACCCTTTCCATCCGCCGCATTGAGTATATGCGGGCATGGGAGCGGGTGCGCCAACTGCAGCAGGAAGACGCCACTGTCCGTTCGGAAGTGTTTGCCACCAACCGGGGTGGTGCACTGGTGCGCATCGAAGGTCTGCGCGGCTTCATTCCCGGCTCTCACATCAGCACTCGCAAGCCCAAAGAAGACCTGGTGGCTGAAGAGCTGCCGCTGAAGTTTTTGGAAGTGGACGAAGAGCGCAACCGCCTTGTCCTCAGTCATCGTCGCGCCTTGGTCGAGCGCAAGATGAACGGCTTGGAAGTCGGCGAAGTGGTGCTCGGTACGGTACGCGGCTTGAAGCCCTACGGTGCATTTATCGACATCGGCGGCGTCAGCGGCCTGCTGCACATCTCGGAGATTTCTCACGACCACATTGACACGCCCCATAGCGTCTTCAATGTGAACGACGAAATCAAAGTGATGATCATTGACCTCGACGCCGAACGCGGTCGCATCTCCCTGTCCACCAAACAGCTGGAACCCGAACCCGGCGACATGGTGAAGAATCCCGACCTGGTATTCGACAAGGCTGAGGAAATGGCTGAGAAGTATCGCGAGGCGATGGCGAAGAAAGCGGAAGAGGAAGCCGCCGCTCAAGCCGGTGATGACGCCAGCGACTACAGCGACGAAGACTACTCCGCTACCGAAGAGTAATCCAGTTAGTAGTTTTTGAAAAAAGGAGTTGTAGTATTGGGCTGCAACTCCTTTTTTGATATTCAATAAAATTTTCGAGAAAAGTGGTTGACATCAATCTACCATTAACTTTTTGTTCAAATACCTTCAGTCGTATAATTATGCAAGTATTCGGATGGCCTATCTTTTAAATGCCTTCAAACATCTTAAAAAAAAATCTTTTTGGAGAGATTAGCTCCAAGGCCATATTAGAAAATTACTCTAATGGAGAAAAAGACTTTAGCGGAATCTATTTAGTGAATCAGTCTTTCGATAATATAAATTTATCGGACGCAAACTTTAGCTACTCTAAAATAAAAGGGTGTAGCTTTAAAGATACGAATTTAGCTAACACTAAATTCGATGATGCTGATATAGGTTTTAGTTATAAACATATTATTAGCTTTCTTGCGGCAAAGCCAGGAATTGTTTCAAGTAAGATAATCATTCCATGGATTGAGACAATTGAAGATTTCTTATTCGTAGTTGTCTGGCTTTTAATATTTATCGTCGTTCTAACTTACGTAGCAGGATTGGGTTTTCTACCTTTCTTATTTTTAATATCACTCATTTTTGCTTTAGATTTTCCAAGGGCATTGAGGCTTCGTAGAATATATGAAAGTGAAAATTTTGGAGTAAGTTTTGAAAAAGCAAATTTCAACTGGAGTTTAGACAAATAGGTTCTTCCCGCACAGTGAAATTGGCTCGATCGCTTGAGCGAGTAAAAATGTCTAAGAGAAGACGGATGTGATTCCTAAGCAACGGACTTAGCTTTATCTTTGGGCTTGGAATAGCTCTT
>JBCCJU010000189.1:0-10452 GCA_039027715.1 Cyanobacteria bacterium P01_C01_bin.120 | reverse complement strand
TGCAGGAACGGCCATGTTCTTTAAAGATAAGAATCCAGACATTCAATGCGTGGTGGCTGATCCCATGGGCAGTGGCCTCTACAGCTACGTCAAAACCGGAGAAATCAGCAGTTCCGGCAATTCCATTACCGAGGGCATCGGCAATGGTCGGGTCACGGCTAATATGGCGGGCGCTCCCGCTGACGATGCCATTCAGGTGACTGACCCAGAAGCAATTCAGACGGTGTATCAACTGCTGTACAAAGATGGCCTGTTTATGGGCGGCTCGGTTGGCATTAATGTGGGGGCGGCAGTGAAGCTCGCCCAACAAATGGGGCCGGGACACACTATTGTGACGGTGCTCTGTGACAGCGGCGCGCGTTATCAGTCCCGCTTATTTAGTCAAGATTGGCTCCAACAAAAGGATTTGTGGTCAGATAATTTGCTGCCCGAAAATTTTTAAGGATTGCTGCTCGTAGGTTGAGATTTTCGCCGCCGCATCTGGCTTTGGCTCTTTAATTCTCAAAAAAAGTAGCAGGTTTGCGGAGTCCAATTAATTTGGGCACTGTGCAGCCGAGAGCTTATACGATCGTCGGTAATAAGTGTCTGACTTTGGGCGATCGCTAACATTTACATTAGGCGATGTCGCTAGCGTTAAGGATTTGGGCAATCAGCAGCGCGTCTTCCGTTAGCTCCTTGGCACTGTCCCATTGCCGAGTGGTTTCATAGGCATTGTCCAGGTAGCCCATCGCATAGGCTTCGGCATAGCGATCGCCAGCGCAGACGCAGGAATCTCCGGTAAGACTCAACACTCACTTCTCCTTTGGGTTTCCGAGTCGCCATGGCCGCACCTCATTGGGTCAGCTTGATACTCAATTGATACCCAATAATTGGCTCAAATCCGAACTATTCCGTCAAGTTCCAGCTAGTACAACGCACCCTTGGAACCTTTGCAAGATGGGCTGAAACCCTTGATATGCTTAATGGACGTAACTGGACTCGAACCAGTGACCCCCACGATGTCAACGTGGTGCTCTAACCAACTGAGCTATACGTCCCTGAGCCTTCATAAATTATCACAGGAGTGAAGTTTGACGCAATTGCTCAGAACTTACGCCCAGAGCGAACCCATAAAGTTCTTGTTGCTTTAGTGAGCGCTTTACCTAGACTTACGGGTCTTATTTCTGGATGACGACACGTTTTCCCAATTGACGGTGTATCTTCTCACTTGCGAATGCTTCCACCAAACTGAACAGCGCCGATAGATTACGCATTTTAGTAATCCGTTGCGCCCAGCGAATAGAGCATTTGCTGTTCGGAATCGGTGAGGCCTAAACAGCCGCCAATCTGTACGCCTTCATAGGGACGATCGATGCGTAATTTGCCTTGTACTTCTCCAGTAGCGATCGCCCGCAGTGTGATTTCACCATTTTGTCCAGCACACACTAAAAATTGACCATCGGGACTGGTACTGACATGCCAGAGCGCCTCTCTGTTGGTTGTAAATTGCATACGACAGGTGCGGCGAGGAATATCCCACAGAGCTAACGTGTGGGTGTCGCCAATTAGCGCAATGGGGCATTGCTCGCCATCCAGGGTGATTTGATGAATGTAAGCAGCATCTTCGCGTTCCCACGTGTTGATACATTCGCCATTTGAAACTTGCCAAGTTTGTATGGTGCCATCGTTGCTGCCGCTGTAGAGAGTATCGCCAGCCGCCGATAAGCACAGGGTATGAACGCGGCGGCGGTGGCCCGCCAAGGTCAAGGTGGATTCTCCTTTAAGATTCCAGGCGCGGATAGTGCGATCGCGACTGCCGCTGTAAATTTGTTGTCCATCGGGTGAGAAAGCTAAAGTCATCACTTGATCGTCATGCGCCTGATCTTTTTGCCAGCAAAAAACCCGGTTAGGCAAATCCCACATGGCGACGGTGCCAACGGCATCGCCAGCGGCTAATAGATTACCGTCACGGCTGAAGGCCAGAGCGGTAACGGCCTTGGGCAACCGTATGGCCCACTTTAGCCACTGCTTAGCTGGTTGCGCCCAAAGATGAATTTTACCCGTTTCGCTGCCCACAGCCAGATAGGTGGCGGGTTGACTGCTGGTCAGCACGCGAGTCATGGCTGGCTCGGGTATTTGGACGCGAGCTTGAGGCAACCACCGCTGCCGTGTCAACGAAAATTGCCAGCACCTCAGCGTATGATCATCATGACTGCTAAGCAGCTGTAATGGCTCCGCCGAGAGGGCCAGTCGCCGAGCTGGGTGCCGATCGCTGCGCCAAACTTGTAGACACTGCCCTGCAGGCAGTCGCCAAAGCTTTACTGAATAGTCGCAGCCAGTAATAATCTCTGCTTTGTGAGGCTGAAAGATTAGTGCTTCGACCGGTGCCTGCGGTTCCGTCAACTGACATAGCCGCGATCGTGATTGAATTTCCCACACCGATACGGCATTAGTGACTTCACTCGCCGCCAGATACCGTCCGTCTGAGCTCACCGCGATCGCCATAAAAGCTTCGCATGGCTCACTGGTAATGAATTGCGGTCGGGCTGATTCGAGCTCCCATATCACCAATTGTCCATCGTCTTGGCCGACGACGATGGGCTGCACAAGTTTTGCCCCGACCGCCGGCCGATAAGCAACCGTTCCCAACAGGGCCGTTAGCCGACCTTCAAAGCGATGGAGGCTGTCGCCAGTCGCCAGGTGCCATTCTGCAGCGACCCGATCTTGTCCACACGACAGCAGCCGTTGGCTGCAGGGACTAAACACGATCGCCGTTACCGCTGCTGAGTGCGCCGGAATTTGGTGGACTTTTTCTCCTGACGCTAACCGCCAAATATGAAGATATCCTTGCTCGTCGCCGCCGGCCAGCAGAGATTTATCAGCGCTGAATGCTAAATTAACCAGTCTTCCGGCACTGAGTTCAGCAAACCGCTCAGGTCCTAATTCTGATGACAGTTCCCACAGGCGGACAGTGCCGTCTTGACGCGCCTCGGCCAAAGTCTGGCCGTCGGGACTGTAGGCGATCGCACAAATTGCCTGTGTGACTGCCAGCATTGCTCGCTGCAGCCGCCCCGTTTGCAAATCCCAGAGCAGCAGGCGACCGTCTTGGTCACCAACCGCGAGCTCTGACCGCTGCGAATTGACGGCAATCATTGGGCATTGCCCCATGGGCTGAGCCAAGAGCGTTTGGGTTAAATCCGCGCCGGCAAACGATACGCCTTGAAACACGTCCGACTGCAGGTCGGCGCCCTGTAGTCGGAGCCCTTGCAAATTGACCTGAGTCAAAGAAATTTGCCAATGGTGCGCTAGGTTTAAGAGATTGCCTGGTCGGTAGTCGGGGGCGGGCGCCGGCGGCACCGCAACTTGACTTTGATCAAACGCAGTTTCTAAAAAACGCTGCTGATCGGCTGGTTGAGGATATTGATTAGCTAAATGTTGAGCGATGGCAGTGAGCAAGGTTCGTCGTTGCCACTGTCGCACCATTTCTGGCGCTTCGGCTTGCAATAGGGGATATTCGCTTAACCAGGCGAATTGCGCAGTGTCATCCGCTGCTTGAAAAGTTGCCAAGAAGCGATCGCAGAGATATGGCGATAGTAGCTCCGGCAACACCAGTTCCCAAGCCGGATCAGACTGGGTCATCACTCGACAAATGCCGCGATCGCAGAGCGATTCCAAGGCATCTAAAGGAGCGGAGAGACCTAAATAATCACTTAGCTGGGCCAAAGAAAGCGGTCGCTGACTGATGAAGATCCAGTTGAGCACCCGCCATTCCAACGCTGAGAGCGGAGCTAGCCACTCATCAAGATAGGAATACACCAAATGCGGTTCGCCGTGAAGCGCTTCTAAGCACGCTCCTAATCGATTGCCAAAGGAGGTAAGGCGAAAAGCAATCTTAGTCAAAATCAAAGCTGGTAGACCGCCATAATGATGGCTTAATATTTGCCAGTCATCCCTTGTGGCATCGATATCGTCAGGCCACACAGCGAATTCGGCAATTTCGTCAGCGGTTAAGCCGACTAGCGGATAGTGACAACAGCTAGAGCCAGCAATCGCACTGGTGGTACGGGGCAGCTCACGACCAACCCACATGATGCAGCTGTGATGCTCACGGTTGGCTAATGTGACTAAAAGCTCATGATATTGAGCAAATTCCGGAGCATATATGCCAGCTAGCTGCTGCGACTCGTAAAGAATTTCTACCCCGTCGAGCACGATTAGACTAGGAGAAGTGATTAAAGCTTGAATCAGCGCATCTAGTCGGTCTGAGAATGACTCCAATCCAGCTAACGATTCTCCCAAAGTGTTGAGTAAGACGTCAATTAAGGCACTGGGAGTAGGGCGATCGCGCAGATCCCGATAAATAAATCGCTGAAACTGCTCCCGTATTCGCTCCGCCAACTTAATTGCCAACCAGCTTTTGCCACTGCCGGGCAGCCCCGACAGGCAGAGTAATCGACCGCGATCGCTAATCACCCAATCGACTAGCGTGGCCAAATCGTTTTCCCGACCCCGAAAGTCAGAGACATTGAACGGAAGGGCATCGGTTACAGCCTGATCGGTTTCTATCGTAAGGGCAGATGGAGCTATCACATGGCCATTATCAACAGTGACAACATTATCAGTTGCTCCATTAGTCGCCAATGACGGCTGAGCCTGCTCTGACCAACGCTCAATTGCCGTTTTGAAATTAGTTTTCTTAACTTGAACTCCCAGCGCTTGGGACAACGTTTCCCACAGTGCCGGGCCGACATCACGACTTAAGTAACCTTCAGTGTAACCGGCTGTAGAGGCAATTTTTTGATACGTTTGCCGGTACCAAGAGCCTTCCAATACGACTCGCTCAATATCGCGCAGCCCTTCTTCACGGACTGCGCGAACAGCTAAATCTGCTGCTCGAAAAGCGTCGTCAAAACTCATTAACCCAGACATTAATGGCGCGTACCCCGATGATAATCCGAGTTTATCGTGCCTGCCCTGAGTTTTTCTGAGTTTTTCTGAGTTTTTAAAGGATGCCTTTGCTCGAAGTGTACCTGATGATTATACAAACGGAATTATTTGCACACAGGTTTCTAACACGACTTGAAATACTCTAAAGAGAGAATAAACTCTAGAGCTGCTATGTGAGGAAAAATCGACAATACTGCGTTTTGCTGGCAGCCGGTATCGTTGCGCCCCTTAGCTATTCCAGCTAAATTCCCTTAAAAAGTTAAGTCAAATTGCTGATAGTTTTTGTGATTTGGCGTTGACGACTGAGCATAGTCGGTAGCCTAACCAATTGAGATTCACCAACTATTGCTCTTGCATCAACCGCTGATAGTTTTGTCGCAATTGCATGTGACTCTCTGTGATGCGCTCTGAGAGATGCTTTTCAACTTGGCAAAGCTCCTGCCAGAAGGTCGCTGATCGCTGCGTTGTCACATATTCCCGCCACAGCATCTGCAACATCGCCGCCGTCTGTGGATCATGGCTTCGAACCGCATCCAAAGCTTCATTAAATGCAGCGTGGGCCTGCTCGTGGGAGTCACCACTATGGGCCAATTTAATCGCGAGCTCTAGCGCTTTCACGGGAGATTGAGACAGGGGCTGATTCATGGACTTTTTTCTTTGGACAACAAAAAACGATATTAGACCTAAAATGCTTGGGAGCTTCTTATACAATCATTAAGAGGAGTATACAGACTGACATCAATCTTATCTATGGGCAAGAACCGTATTCTTTCTGGGATTCAACCCACGGGTGACCTGCACCTGGGCAATTACTTGGGGGCGATTCGCAATTGGGTCACTCTGCAAGAAGAATACGACAGCTTTTTATTTATGGCTGATTTGCATGCCATTACGGTGCCTCACGATCCCAAAGCTTTAGCAGCTAATACTTACAAGGTGGCAGCAACGTACATTGCCTGTGGTATCGATCCCCACAAATCGACTATTTTTGTCCAGTCGCATATTTCGGCCCACAGTGAGCTGGCCTGGCTGTTTAACTGCATCACGCCATTGAACTGGTTAGAGCGCATGATTCAGTTTAAAGAAAAGGCGGTCAAGCAAGGGGAAAACGTGACGGTAGGGCTGTTTGATTATCCGGTGCTGCAGGCGGCAGATATCTTACTGTATGAGCCGGATTTGGTGCCGGTAGGCGAAGACCAAAAGCAGCATGTCGAACTGACTCGCGACATTGTAAATCGCTTCAACTTTCAATACGGCAGTGAAGACGAGCCGATCATCAAAGTGCCGGAGCCAATGATTCAGCAGGCAGGGGCGCGGGTGATGAGCCTGACGGATGGCACCAAAAAGATGTCGAAATCCGACCCGTCGGAGATGAGCCGCATTGATTTAATTGACCCGCCTGAGGTGATTCAAAAGAAAATCAAGCGCTGCAAGAGCGATCCGGTGCGCGGTCTGGAGTTTGACAATAGCGATCGCCCCGAATGCCATAATCTCCTCACCTTATATATGCTGCTCTCGGGCCAGACTCAGGAAGCCGTAGCCAAGGAATGCGCCGACATGGGCTGGGGCCAGTTTAAGCCGCTGCTGGCGGAGACGATGGTGGAAGCGCTGAAGCCGATTCAAGAGACATTCCATGAGTTGATGAGCGATCGCGCTTATCTGGAAGCTATCCTGCGCGAAGGCCGTGAAAAGGCCGAAGCGATCGCGCTGGCTACCTTGGCTAAAGCCAAAACTGCCCTGGGATACTCACGGCCACTCTAACTAGCTCACGGAATTTTTACTCCCGAAATGTCAGGAATCGCAAGATATACTGACGAAACTAGCGCCCGACCACATTCCCCTGCAAATCGTTCTTTCTCAATTCGGTTCACTCACGGTTTAATGTCTTCAACAACTCTTCCGGCATCTGATCTTTCGGCGGAATCACAGCTGCAGCAGGCCGCGCGGGCAGGCAAATTTTTGGTAACTGCTGAGGTGATGCCTCCCAAAGGCGGCGATGTCAGCCACATGGTCAAGATGGCGCAAAAACTGCGTGGGCGCGTGCATGCGGTTAATGTCACCGACGGCAGTCGCGCTGTTGTGCGCATGTCTTCATTGGCAGCCGCTACCATTTTGCAGCAGCAGGGCATCGAGCCAATTTGTCAGATGGCCTGCCGCGATCGCAATCGCATTGCCCTGCAAGCGGACCTGATGGGCGCTTATGCCCTGGGCTTGCGCAACGTGTTGGCTTTGACCGGCGATCCGGTGAAAGCGGGGGATCAGCCTGATGCTCGCCCCGTATTTGACCTGGAGTCCGTGCAGTTACTGCAGCTGATCCGCCAGCTTAATCATGGCTTGGACGCCTGCGATCGCCCCCTGCCCAATCAGCCCCTGCGTCTGTTTGCCGGAGCCGCAGTTGACCCCCAATGTCGCAGTTGGCGGGCACTCCAAAGTCGCTTTGAGCGCAAGGTGGAAGCGGGAGCACAGTTTTTTCAGAGTCAGCTAATCAGCGACTTTGAACGGCTGGAAAAGTTTATGGATCAAATTGCTGTTGGGTGCGATCGGCCTGTGCTAGCCGGCATCTTTTTGCTGAAGTCGGCCAAAAATGCTCAGTTCATCGACCGCAACGTCCCTGGCGTCAATATCCCTGACCACATCATCCAGCGGTTGGCGAACGCGAAGGAACCACTGCGAGAAGGCATGGCGATCGCCGCTGAACAAGTGAAAGCGGCCCGAGATCTCTGCCAAGGCGTTCATCTGATGGCCGTCCGCAAAGAAGCCCTGATTCCCGAAATTTTGGACCTGGCAGGCATCCGTCCTTTGTAAGGTTATGGGGAGTCATAGACAGATGCGCTCAAAGCCCGCTGCAATCTCGAACATCGTTTATCAGAGTGGTTAACATATTAATATCCTGTCTTGTGAATTACTTCCGGCAGTTTGAGATTCCGATATGACGAACGCGCAACCTGTTGAAGATATTGAAAGACGCCTAAATCGCCTAGAGCGCTTGATGAGTAGCAATGGTGAACTATCGCTACGAACAGCATCCTTAGCTCAACGTAACGCCACTGATTTTGACAGAATGCTCGAAGTGTCCAACTCAACTCAAGCGGCCTTAGGTCAGGTTGGCGAACTATCGCTACGAACAGCATCCCTAGCTCAACGTAACGCCACTGATTTTGACAGAATGCTCGAAGTGTCCAACTCAACTCAAGCGGCCTTAGGTCAGGTTGGTGAACTATCGCTACGAACAGCATCTCTAGCTCGGCGTAATGCCGCTGATTTTGACAGAATGCTGGAAGTGGCTAGTTCAACTCAAGCGACCTTGCGTCAGGTCATGGATTTGGCTCAAAGGAATGCCACTGATTTCAACAGCATGCTGGAAGGGATTAACGCTATCCAGGCAACTTTGAGGCAGGTTGCAGCTGTTACTCAGAGGAACGCCTCTAGTATTGAGGCGCTGACTCAGGAAATCCGAGCCTTATCCGCCGCTAGCGAACAACACGATCGCATCCTTGACTACTTGCTCAGACGAGAAGCGGAAGATATCAACCAGGAGTAGCGATCGCACGAATAGCGCTTGCAAAAAATGCCTTCACCGTCCCACGGTAAGCATCAATTATGAAATTTCAAGGAGAGTTGCAATCGCGGTTCCCATCCAACTCAATAAAATCAGGCAGAATTGTTCCACATAACTTCACTTCTGCAAGTTGTGCTTGAAGCTCTGCGGGCGATGTCCGTTCTCTCTCCAATCCATCGGACCAAAAACTAACTAGCGCCAGGTTCTGTAAATTGGCGTCTGACAGGTCAGCTCCCTGCAAGTCAGCCTCACCGAGGAAAGCGTCTTGTAAACTGGCCCCTTTAAGGTCAGCGTCTTGTAAATTGGTCGCCCAAAGGAAAGCGTCTTGTAAATTGGCCGCCCTAAGGAAAGCGTCTTGTAAACTGGCCCCTTCAAGGTCAGCGTCTTGTAAATTGGCCTCCCAAAGGAAAGCATCTTGTAAATTGGCCGCCCAAAGGAAAGCATCTTGTAAATTGGTCCCTTTAAGGTCAGCGTATTGTAAATTGGCCTCCGAAAGGACAGCGTCTTGTAAATTGGCCGCCCAAAGGACAGCGTCTTGTAAATTGGCCGCCCAAAGGACAGCGTCTTGTAAATTGGCTCTTTGGAAGTTTGTTGATTGGAAATCGAGATTGCTCAAGTTGACATCGTGCAAATCCATCTCTGATAGATCCTGGTTCTTAAAGCTGATTACGGGTTCCTGAATATCGTCAGTATTCTCGCCTAATGCTCTATTATTCTGAACCGCTGCGCCAGCCTTGGCATCGTTCTCCTCAGGAGGTGGATCAGTCTCCTCAGGATTCGGTACGGTCTCGTCAGAATTCTCATCTGTCTTGATAGTTGTCAAATTGGAGGCGCGTAAAAACGCGATTAACTGCTCGCGTCGAGACCAATCCAGCTCTCTCAACGCAGCGACAGTGCGACCACGGGCTAAGATTACTACCCCAGAATCTAGCGGTTGAGTCAGCAGTTCGCGCTCAAAGGTGAAGGTTTCGAGCAGGGCGAAGTATTCCTTGAGGATACGGTTTTGTTCGGCTTCGCGCTGAAAGTTGCGGGTAATGATCGTACCGGCAACAGCGACGGCCAGCGGCACAGCTAATAGTTTGACCCACTCTGCTTTTGGGAGAGCTACTAGTAACCCGGTGATAGCCCATTTCGGCGCATCCCAGACCAAGGCTTTCAGGACTTGATAAGCGCTGGGACTGAGTTTCGCAATGAGCTGACGATTACGTCGAAGCAATAACCGTCGAAACGGACTCTGCACGATCTTCTTGGCTTCCTGCCAATCGCTGTCGGCATCTCCAGGACGGTGCAGCGCGTCCCTGTTTAAGTACACTTGTTCAGCGATCGCCCTTACCCGTTCTTCGTTTCCCGATTCAACCATTGCGCCTACGCTTCACTCCCACCGGTATTGTATTTGACCTGATAGAAAGTGGAACTGTGAGGATGGAGTCTGCTTGGAGGGCTTGAGTGACAGGGTGGCTGGGCAATTGGATTAGGTGAGGGTGAGGGTGCGAGTCATAGGTTAAGTGACGGGTAACCAGGAACCAATAACCCATCACGCCAGGTGAAAATTCAACACCGATCGCGGGGCGCGGCGCACTCGACAGCGAATCGTTTCGTGTCCTAATCGCCGACAGGCTTCAAACTGGTGACAGCCGGAAAAGCCGGAAAACCGTCCTTCCACCTCCAAGACTTCAATGGGTTCTCGAAGGCCAATTTCAGCAATTGAGGCCAAATTCCTTCAACCGCTCGGGTTTGCGTTGGCAGAGCAGCGGGCGATGGATTTGGCGCAGCGGAACATCGGCAATACGCATAGGTCTAGACCTAAACACGGCTGGACACTCTATTGATATAGCAATCCGTATAAAGGTCAGGTCGGTTAAAGTAGATAAAAAGTTTGGATTCCTGCCGATGCCCGCCGCCTACAGTCTCGACCTGCGCCAGAAAGCGATCGCCGCCCTCGAAGCAGGGCACTCCAAAGCCGCTGT
>JBCCJU010000188.1:0-10570 GCA_039027715.1 Cyanobacteria bacterium P01_C01_bin.120 | reverse complement strand
TCTTCCGCATCCTATCCCAGTGCTATCGCAATCGTCGCCGTCGCTATGGCTTGCGCTGTAATCTCATTGCTGCGATTTACAACCAGGAGTATGCCAAAACAGCTTGAGGCAGCCAGTAAAATCTAATTTGCAAGAGGTTTAATAACTGGGCCGAAAAATTGAACAAATTTAGGTCCGCTCATTATCGCTCTAGAGTAGTAAATTCAGGTTTAAGATACTCATAAATAGCATTTCAGTACCTTCTGACAGATAGCTGACGGTAACTAACGGCTTGATTATTGACTAACGACCTCCGATTCCAGAGTTGGCGGGAGCGATGACTGCACGACCGGCTGCGGAACCACTTCTTTTACTCGCAGGGTGAAGGGAATCGCCAGCAGCAGCGCCCCGCCGCCCAGCACCACCGCCAACAGCCGGTTATTGTCCAACAGGTTGTGCATAATCCAGCCGAGGCCGAGGGATACAAAAATTTCCGGCAGCACAATAAACATATTGAAAATGCCCATGTAAATGCCGCCTTTCTTGGCGGGCAGGGCGCCCACCAGCATGGCGTAGGGCAAGGACAAAATACTGGACCAGGCGATGCCTAAGCCCAACATGGGCAGCAGCACCCAGCGGGGTGAAGGGACAAACCAGAGGGAAATTAGCCCCAATCCACCACAGGCGAGGCACAGTGCATGGGCGATCGCCCGATTGGTTGCCAGGGCCAGTCGCGGCAGCAGAAAGGAGGCGCCAAAGCAAACGGCATTGTACGCGGCAATGCAAAGTCCGGCCCATTCGATGCCCTGGCTGTAAAGAGCCGAGCTTTCGTCAGTGGCGCCGAACAAGTTGTGGGCGATCGCGGGGGGGAAATACAAAAACACGCAGTACATGCCCAGCCAGCTAAATCCCTGTACCCAAGCCAGTTGCCGCATGGTGGCAGGCATTTGCCTAAAGGCCACATAAACTTCCCGCACTGTCGCGATGACGCCCAGCCGGCGCTCTTGCTGCTCGCGAAAGGCCGCCATATCGCGCGGTGGTCGTTCCTCCGTGGTCAGCACCGTCCACAAAACTGTGCCCAAAAAGCAGGCCGCCCCAATGTAAAAAGATAGCTTCACCACCTGGGGAATGCCGTTGCCGCTGCCGACTTCACTCAGGTTGAATACATTGGTCAGCAGCCAGGGCAGCGCCGCCGCCAGCACCGAGCCCAAGCCGATAAACAGGCTCTGCATGGCAAACCCTTTAGTGCGCTGTTTGGCCGGTAACAGGTCGCTAACAAAGGCGCGAAAAGGCTCCATGCTGATGTTGGCTGCCGTGTCCAGTAGCCACAGCAGCCCCACCGCCATCCATAAACTGCCGGCATTCGGCATCCAGATCAGCGCCAGCGATCCTAAGATGGCGCCAATCAAAAAATAGGGTCGTCGGCGCCCCAGGGCACCCCAGGTATTGTCGCTGAGGTTGCCAATAATGGGCTGCACAATCAGTCCCGTCAGCGGTGCCGCTAGCCACAAAATCGGAATCTGATCGGCATCGGCTCCCAACTGCTCAAAGATGGCGCTGGTATTGGCCATCTGCAAACCCCAGCCAAATTGGATGCCAAAAAAGCCAAAGTTCATGTTCCAGAGCTGCCAGAACGCCAACTTAGGCTTTGCCGGTGGTGAAGTCAAAGGAGGTCTCCCAGTACATCAAAAAATACCGCGATCGCTGCTGCAGTTTACTCCAGCCGTCGCCCAGAGGCGATACCGCCGAGAAGCGGTCGCGAGTTCAGCGATCGCCGATTGCCCAGCGACACGATCAACAGCGGTCGTCATCAAAGCTAGAGATCCTGATCTCAGCCTGCTACAGAACTGTCTAACTAAACTGATACACAGATTACAGCTCTCAACAAACCGCATCAGCCGCTTCTAAAACCCAATATCTCACCTTTGAGGAATCGAAGGAGCCGCTGCAGAGTACTTCGCGGTCATTAGCTTGTTTGTTTTTTATCTTACAGCGGAAGATTTTTGTCAGTCTGCCAATTGATGGCCTTCCCCGCGAATTCGTCCGAGCCCCGACCGCCGCAGTTGCTGCGTCACGACGGCGAAGTTCTAACATTCATCAATCTGTGATGTCGTTCTTCCACTTACCGATACTCGGCCCATCAACTCTGCGTATTTTTCATGAAAGGTACTTAAAGATTTTATAAACTCGCATCAGTCTCAAATCAGAGTCAGACAGGCGAATACTACGGTAGCAGGGGTAAAGCAATGCTAGCGCCGTCTACAGCAGATTTTGGCAAGGGTAGAGAGGTCAGGATCATTTCACATCGGCAAGCTCA
Source organism: Cyanobacteria bacterium P01_C01_bin.120 (assembly GCA_039027715.1). Taxonomy (GTDB): domain Bacteria; phylum Cyanobacteriota; class Cyanobacteriia; order Phormidesmidales; family Phormidesmidaceae; genus Halomicronema. The sequence goes on along the minus strand of JBCCJU010000188.1, from coordinate 8,274 downwards.
TTAAAGTAGTACACCCAACTTTATGGCAACAATGCTGTCGTGAAATTCACCTAGCCATCCCTCAAATCAACGAGTAATGGACCGTAATTCTCCGTGATTGTACGTCTATGCCAGTTGTTGGGAACCCTATGTGAAGCTGTGATGTCGATTAGCATGAAGAGTTGAGCAGTGCTTGTTTACGGGACAAATCCGGTGGTGATGCCGTGATCGCAAATGGTCCCGTTGACTGATTGCTCAGGTCTTCAAATGCCTTGCTAGTTGGATCTGGAAAGCGCTCTCAGAGCGGCATCCGAGCCAACTAAAAATTAGGTTGATCAAATAACGTGCTATCTGGAGTGATGATATGAATACCTCTTTTATGATGCGGCGATCGCGCCTCCCCGTTGCCGGCATGGTCATTTCTCAGCTATTGCTAGGCGTTCTCAGCCCTGCTCTAGCGCAATCCCTCCCCGATAGCCAAATTCGTGAAGAACCAGAAATATTTGCACCCCTAGAGCAACCGCGTCCCAATCGCGATGGCCTCCTCAACGACACCGGTCCTAGCCCTGCTGACAATATTCCCATCTATATTCTGGGACCCGGAGACGATGTCCGGTTCGACGTGTTTAACGTCCCGGAACTCACCAACGACCAAAGCGGCAACCGCCTAGTCGCCGACAGCATTTATCGAGTCCTGGCCGACGGCACTATTAGCCTGCCTTGGATTGGCAGCGTTTACATTACCGGCATGTCGCTGGATGAGGCGGCGGCGGAAGTTTCGCGACGATATGAATCCTTTATCTTTGATCCGGTCGTAACCCTATCCCTATCGTCCCCGCGCCCCATCCGCATTGCCGTTGCCGGACAAGTTGATCGCCCCGGAGCCTACACTACTCGCCAAGAGGGGACCGACTCCACTGAAGTCTCGGTGGCAGAACTGCGCACCGTTGCCCAAGCTATTCAAAATGCCGGTGGCATCACTCAACTCGCCGACATTCGGAATATTGAGCTGATTCGCCCCCAACCCGACGGCACGAAAGAGGTGATTCCCATTGATTTCTATGAACTGTTAGTCGCGGGTGAGCAGTCTCAAAACGCGCTGCTGCGGGATGGGGACACAATATTTGTGCCCCAAGCGATCGCCCTAACTCCAGAAGAAGCCCGGACTCTGGCTACGGCCAGCTTTGCCCAAGAGTTTATTTTGGTTGATGTGGTGGGCGAGGTCGATTTACCGGGTCGCATCGAGATTCAGCCTAACTCAACCCTCAATCAGGCCATTTTGGCCGCCGGCGGATTTGCCGATGCTCGCGCTCGCACCGGGACAGTGACGCTGATTCGGGTTAATCCCAACGGCACGGTCGAAAATCGCGATATTACGGTTGATTTGGCCGCCGATGTTGAGGCTGAAAATAATCCTGCCCTCAGAGAAAACGACATCGTGATTGTGTCTCGCTCTGGTACCGCGCGAGCCGCTGACTTCCTCGACCTGATTGGCATCGCCGCTGATGGTCTCTTCAGTCCGGTGCGCGGCATCATAGACATTATCGACTTCTTCGATGATCTCGGCGATGACGACGATGATGATGATTAAGCAGATTGACTAAGGGCCAGTTATCACTGAATGGCGAAACCCTGGCCCTGAGAGCCCAGTTATATCCTCAGATTCGCTGGCTCAAGCCATTTGAACCTCACTCTAGCTTGGCTAGGTTATCGCGGCAGCGGACCGTCCAGGGGTGGTCGGCCCCCAGCTTGGGTTCGAGAATGGCGAGGGCTTGCTGGTAGAGAAATCGCGCTTCTTCGGTGCGTCCCTGAGCGGCGCGAAGGGTGGCAAAATCATCGAGAAAACGTCCCTTAAGTTGATGGTCCTCTGGCAGAGCCTTATCGGCAATGTTCAGAGCCTCCTGGCACAGTTCTTCTGCACGACCATAGTCAGCCGTTTCGCGATAGCACCGGGCCAAGTTGTTGAGGCTTACAGCTAGATTGGGATGCTTATTGCCCAGTAATTGTCGAAATAAATTTACGGTTTCTAACAAAAGAGGCTGAGCATCGCTGTATCGGTCTTGCTGTTGGTAGAGAGTCGCGAGATTGTTGAGGCTTTGGGCCACATCGGGATGGGCCTCGCCCAAGAGCCGTTTTCTCAGAGTAAGGGCCTCCTGGTAGAGGGGTTCCGCCTCGTCATAGCGACCCTGCGCCCAATAGAGAGCCGCGAGATTGTTGAGGCTTTGGGCCACATCGGGATGGGCCTCGCCCAAGAGCCGTTTTCTCAGAGTAAGGGCCTCCTGGTAGAGAGGTTCCGCCTCGCCGTAGCGCCCCTGTGAATAATAGAGAGCCGCGAGATTGCTGAGGCTTTGGGCCATATCGGGATGGGCTTCGCCCAAGAGCCGTTTTCTCAGCGCCAGGGCCTCCTGGTACAGGGGTTCCGCCTCGTCATAGCGCCCGTGGTTCTTATAGAGACTCGCGAGATTGTTGAGGCTGTTGGCCACGTGGGGATGGGCCTCGCCCAAGAGCCGTTTTCTCAGCGCCAGGGCCTCCTGGTAGAGGGGTTCCGCTTCGTCGTAGCGACCCTGCGCCCAATAGAGAACCGCGAGATTGTTGAGGCTGTTGGCCACATCGGGATGGGCCTTGCCTAAGAGACTTTTGTACAGAGCTAAGGCCTCCTGATAGAGGGGTTCCGCCTCGCCGTAGCGCCCCTGCAGTTGATGGCTTCTAGCCATTCGATCTAGGCTAGCGGCAATGTCTTCGTGTTCCTCCCTGAGCTGGCGCTGACGCAGCTTTAGCGCCTGCTGCAACAGCGGGTCCGCTAGGGCATACTGCCCCCTCTCCAGCAGATAGGCTCCCAGAGTATGAAACGCATCGGCAGCCTGAACTGACTCATACTGATCTCGGTGGCAGTGCTGGGCCAGCTCTCCCACGTGGTTGACCAGCGGTGCCAGGGTGGGCCAGTCTGCGTACTCAACCCCTTGCTCTTTGTCGGGCAAGAGCTGATTAATGGCCCGCAACAGCGGCTCGACCCAGGGCTGGCAGGCCCCATCCCCCAACTCCGCGCGAATCACCTCCTGCATCAGGCGATGCAGGCTAAGGCTCTGGCTCTCCGGCTCCACCCGAATGAGCGAATAGCTGCCCAGCGGGTTCAGCAGGTCGTAGAGTTCCAGCGGGTCATCGGCGGCATCGGCCAGGGCGGTGGCGAGGGGTTCACCGAGTGCCGCTGCGCCGTGGGTAAAGAGGCTGAAGGGGACGGCGTCGGGGTGAAGGAAGGCACAATAGTTGAGCAGGGCAGCCGCAGCGGGAGCGGTTTTCTGCACTTCTTTCAGGTTTAAGGCCCAGGTGGTGGCGATGGAGTCGGGGTAGTTGCCGAGCTTGGGCTGGGCTTTTTCCAGGCGTTTAAGGCGCTGCTTGCGATAGCTCTTCAGGTAGGCGGCAACGGGTACGCGGTTGGTGACGATATAGGCGGCGGCCTGTTCGAGGGCCAGGGGCAGGTAGCCGAGTTCAGCGGCGAGTGCGGCGGCGGCGGTGTATTCGGGGTCGGCAGTCGGTGAGGGTTCCTCGGTGTTTAGCGGTCGGCCCCCTAAATCCCCCAATGCTGGGAGACTTTGAGACGCTGACGGCTGGTCCTCTAAATTCCTCAATTCTGGGGGATCTTTGGCCTCTGGCTCCCCCAAACTGGGGGGCTGGGGAGTTGCGCGCCCAGTGCGGCGGAGTAGAAAAGACACGGCCTCGGCTGGCGATAGCGTCTCCATTGTCAGTGACTGCACAATGCCCAAGTCTTGCAGGTCTTGGGCGCGGGAGGTAATCAAGATATGGCCAGAGATTTCGTGGGGCAGGAAGGACTGCACCAGTTCGGGGCGATCGCTGTTATCAAAGATCAGTAACCACCCCGCTTCTCGCGTCAGCCACACCCGCACCGACTGCACGGTTTCGTCCTGATTTTCGGCATCTTTAAGGGGCAGGTTCAGGGTCTGGGCCATGTCCACATAGCTGTTGGTCAGCTCCAGTTCCGTGTCGGCTCGTACCCAAAACACATAGCGATAGTCGTCGCGATAGCGGTAGGCATACTCCACTGCCGTCTGAGTTTTGCCAATGCCGCCGAGTCCGCTAATGGCCTGGGTCTGGGAGAGGGCGGCGGTGGAGCGATCGCCCAGTTGCCGGTGCAGCGTCGCGAGAATATCGTCACGCCCCGTAAAGTAGGGATTCCGAGCATAGGGCACCATCCAAGGCGCTTCGTCTCTGGCGGCCTCAGCATTGGAATCGGCGGCCAAAATGCCGGGATGCAGTTTTTCTAGCACAGTCTGCAGTTGCTCCAGGCCACAGCCGGTCGCCCCCTCCACCCAGCTCAACAAAGCGGAGACGCGGTTGCCCTGGGCCGCTGCGCCCTCCGGCACAATTCCCGGCGGCGGATTGAGGACGAAGCGTAGCTCTTCAAATTGGGCAGATGGGAGCGCACTGAGGGTCTGAAACAGAATCAGCCGAGAGGCAGAGGACATAAGCGTCTGGAGGCAATGCTGCGCTTATCCTAACCTGAGTCGCAGGAGTTGCTGGCAATTTGTCGTACTACAATTTGCCGTACTAAGGGATGTGCAAATCAATAACATCCCAATCACACTTTCTTACCCTGCCGCCCAACTACCCTGCCACCCAACCACTCTGCTACCAATCAGGTACTTTGTTTACCCGCAAAGCCCTAATTTTGGCTTGCGAGCGTCATCGCTCACTGACCGAGTTGACGCGCCATAATTGAGGTCAGCAACGGAGATTTTGCCCATGATTCAGCCCGCCATTCTCGAAAAGCTAGAAGCCCTACCCGAGTCCCTACAAACCGAGGTCTTGCACTACATTGAGTTCTTGTCAGAACGTTATTCTGACGCTGACGGAGCCGCAGAACTGCCAAAGAAAAAGCGACAGGCAGGTCTGCTCAAGGGAAAAATCTGGATGGCAGACGACTTCGATGCGCCGCTCGAAGACATGAAGGATTATATGTAATGCTGCTCGATACACATACGCTGCTCTGGTTTGTGATGGATGACACAAGACTCAAAACTAGCGTTAAAAGCCGCATTGAGAATGCCGATATGGTTACAGCCAGCATCGCTAGTCTATGGGAAATTGCGATCAAACTTTCTATCCAAAAGTTGACGCTAAACTTTGCTTTTGCCGAATTGCCTCACTTTCTAGCACAGCTCGATATCAGACTGCTGTCTATTTCTTTCGCTGACCTTGAACACTATGCCAGTTTGCCGTTGCATCACCGTGATCCGTTCGATCGCATGTTAATTGCTCAAGCAATCACCAATAACTTGACCCTTGTGAGCGCTGATACGGCCTTTGACGCCTATCCTGTGCAGCGGCTGTGGGCCTGACTCGTGAATCCTTGCTGCTTGCTACTTGGTTTTGCGGCTTTCGAGGCGAAAGAGAAACACCATCAGAGCGACAACGCCAATCTGCAATGCCAGGTTAGGCAAGGTTTTAGCCACATCACGTCCCGCCAGGACCTGAGTCAAAAATATAAACGCCCCGATCGCACCAGAAGCGCCAAATGCACCATACATAAACTTGCGCAAGCCCTTGTAGGGAGCCTGGACTTCAGCCATCAGACGCTGATACTTTTCACGGCTCATGCCTTCGGGAATGCGTTCTTGATCTTCCATAGGAGTGGTGGGTGGGTTGGGTGGCAGGGTGACGGAGTGGCAGGGTAGCAGGGCGGGCATTTTGTCCGTTAGTTCAACGGAGAATCAAGCATTAAAAACTAGGGATGTATTCTGAACTCTGTAGAGCTTTGCCCTTCCCGCAGAATATGCCAAACTCTAACAGTTTAAATTCCGCCCTCCTTTTTACCCTACTGAATTTCGGCCTTTTGTACATAGGCATCTTGGGGGCCGAGGAGAAGTTTCAGGGAGCGATCGCGCTCATGAGCCTGTACAGCGCGGCGATAGACAACATAGCTAGTGGGCAATGTGACCGTTTCACTCCCTTTATCAAAGGTGAGAGTATAGTCAGCGGATTTATCAATTAGCGGTTCCGAAAAGCGTTCGCCGTCTTTAAGGCGGGCTTCGAGCTCGTCTACCGAAGGACGCGGCGGAATAGCGGGCCACCAAATGCCGTTGGAGTCTTGCTCGCCAGTAGGATCAACAGTGGGCTCGCCGTTCATATTAACTAGAGAGTTGGTCTCAAACTCTTCGATGCGGCCCTCGCGGGGGCGATCCTGGGTAACGCCAGCGGGGGTGTATTCGGCTCGCCAGGTGTAAGTGGTGACGGCCATGGCTTCAAAATCGTCGGTGACGACTTCACCGCAGCCGGCGATCGCCATTCCCAGGCCGATGCCAGCCACTAGCCGAAATAGTCTTTGCGGAGCAGTTTTGCGCATACGTGGGGCAGTTTTGAGCATACAAGTCACGAGCTAAATAAACTTACGAAGAACGGTGTTGCTGGGCCGCCAACCGACTGTCGAGATAGTACAAAACGGCCAGCAGAGGGACAACGGTGGCCGCCGCGACTAGCCAAAAACTATGGGCAATGGATTGCGCCTGATCCAGTGCCCAGCCGCCAATGGGGGGGCCGATAAAATAGCCGATCGCCCAGCACATGGAATTCACTGATAAATAGACGCCGCGCAGGGCCTCAGGTGCCAACATCACGACAAACGAAGACGCGATCGGCGTGTAGGCTGTCACCGCCAGGGCCATGATTGCCAGCGCCAGGCCGCCGCCCAAGCTAGCGCGACCAAACACGCCCATGCCCGTAGCCCAAATCAGGGTAAACCCAACGCCCCAAAGACAGGCCGACACCATCAGCGCCCGAGGTTGGGTCAGGGGCTTGAGGGAGCGCGCTATGGGTAACTGCAGCAGCGCCGTGAGCACCACATGGCCCGTAAACAATACGCTGAGGGCGGACTCCGGCAGTCCGGCAGTGGCGCCGCTGGTGGGCACAAACTGGTTGAGATACACCGGCAGCGTACTCTGGATTTGTGCCACATAGCTGGTGAACAGAACGTTGACGGTGACGTAAATCAGCAGCAGCGAATCTCTAAGGGCGATGCCCCACCCCTGCAGGAAGTCGCGATCGCGCTGTTGGTCGGGGCGCGTTTCGGCGATTGCCCAGTAAATTAGGGCAAAAAACGCCAGGAACGATACGCCATCCACCGCAAATAGCAGACGATAGCGCTGAGTCGTGGAAATTAGCACTCCTCCCAGAATTACGCCAACGCCCAGTCCGATGCTGTCGGCCAGACGCACCAAGGCAAACGCTTCATTACGGTCTGCTTCTGGTGTGATGTCGGCCACCACGGCTTCCGTTGCCGGCCAATAAAATCCCACGCCTAGCCCCATCAGTAAATTGCCCAGCACAAACACCGGAAAGTTATTGGACAGTAAAAAGACACCGTCGGCTACGGCAGAGATCAGGGCCGACAGCAGCAGCGTTTTGCGCCGTCCCCAAAAGGCCGAATCGGTCATCGAGCCGCCCAAAAACCGACCGACCAAGCCGGAAAGCGCGTCGCTCCCCACCCCCAAGCCGACCTGAGTGGCCGACAGCCCCACCTCGTTGACGAAAAAGATGGGCGCATAGAACAGCACAAAGCCGATGCCGACCTGAGACAGCAAGCGGCCAGCTGCCAACAGCCAAACGCGGCGATCGAGCTGAGGCAGCCAGCGGCGCAGTCGGTGCAGTAAAGTTTGCACAGTGGAATTTCCTGACGGTAAAGCGATTTTTTAGTGTAAGCAGACCTTGGGCAAAAATTCACGTCTGCTCCTAACTCGCGAACTCCTAACTGCAAAAGAAATTTAGGCTGACCAACGCATATCAACGTGAGGGATACCGTCCTCTAGATAGGGTGAGCTGACACGATAGAATCCCAAGTCTTGATAGAGCGGTTCTAGATGATGTTGTGCCGACAGTAAGATGTCTTGTCCAGGAAATTGCTCCTGAGTGCGCTGCATCCCTTCTGCCAGCAAAGTTCGGCCCAAACCATGTCCGCGTCGAGTCGAGACAATCAAAACGCGACCGATCGCCGGCTCTGGTCTTTGCTCCGTAGGAGGCAGTACCCGCAGATAGGCTACTAAGTCACCATCCGATTCAGTGCCCAGCAAGTGCCAACCGTTCTGGTCAGCGTTGTCCAAATCGAGATAAATGCACTGCTGTTCGATGATAAAGACCTCCTGCCGCGCCTTCATAATCGCGTAGAGTTCGGCATTTGAGAGTTTGGCAAACGGTTTCCAAGCCCAGCTAATCATGCGGCAAGCGATAAATTTTCGATAAGCGGCTGAGTCATCATAACCTTTGGCAAATTTCATAATCGCCCTTTTG
>JBCCJU010000187.1:0-10577 GCA_039027715.1 Cyanobacteria bacterium P01_C01_bin.120 | reverse complement strand
GTGAAGCTGTGGAGCCGTCAGGGCCAGGAGCTGCAAACCTTGAGCGGCCATGACGATGAGGTCATTGGCGTGAGTTTTAGTCCGGATGGTGAGACCGTGGCCTCCGCCAGTATTGATGGTACGGTGAAGCTGTGGAGCCGTCAGGGCCAGGAGCTGCAAACCCTGCGCGGCCATGACCGTGAGGTCTATGGCGTGAGTTTTAGTCCGGATGGTGAGACCGTGGCCTCCGCCAGTTTTGATGGCACGGTAAAGCTGTGGAGCCGTCAGGGCCAGGAGTTGCAAACCCTACGCGGCCATGACCGTGCGGTCAATAGCGTGAGTTTTAGCCCGGATGGTGAGACCGTGGCCTTCGCCAGTTGGGATGGTACGGTGAAGCTGTGGAGCCGTCAGGGCCAGGAGTTGCAAACCCTCGATGGTCATGATCGTGGGGTCGGAGGTGTAAGTTTTAGCCCGGATAGTCAGACTATTGCTTCTGCCAATAGTGATGGCACAGTGAAGTTGTGGAGCCTTGAGGGCGAGGAGTTGCAAACCCTCACCGGCCATGACGGTGGGGTCTTGGATGTAAGTTTTAGCCCAGATGGCCAGACTATTGCCTCCGCTAGTTGGGATGACACAGTGAAGTTGTGGACCCTTCAGGGAGAGGAACTGCAAACCCTCCGCGGCCATGACGGTGGGGTTGAGAGTGTGAGCTTTAGCCCAGATGGTCAGACTATTGCCTCCGCCAGTCGGGATCGCACGGTAAAGTTATGGACCCTTCAGGGCGAGGAGTTGCAAACCCTCACCGGCCATGGCAGTGAGGTCTGGAGTGTGAGTTTTAGCCCGGATGGTCAGATTATTGCCTCCGCCAGTCGGGATAGCACGGTAAAATTGTGGACCCTTCAGGGCGAGGAGTTGCAAACTCTCACCGGCCATGGCAGTGCAGTTGGAGGTGTAAGTTTTAGCCCGGATGGTCAGATTATTGCCTCCGCCAGTCGGGATCGCACGGTGAAGTTGTGGACCCTTCAGGGCGAGGAGTTGCAAACCCTGAGCGGCCATGACGGTGAGGTCCGGGGTGTGAGTTTTAGCCCGGATGGTCAAACCCTCGCCTCTGCTAGTAGTGATGGCACAGTTATTCTCTGGAATTTTGACCTGGATGATTTGCTCGACAAGAGCTGCGATTGGCTCAGCGACTATCTGCAAAATCCCGCCGTGCCAATGCATGAGAAGCAGGCATTGTGCCCTGATCGGGTGGCTCCCGTGCGGCAGGCAATGAGTCCAGCGGGGTCGCCGCTCAGGTCGATGTTGAGTTGGATACGGTAGTGGTTAAATCTCTCCTAAGCCCTCTAGGCGGGCTGCATCAATACAAGGCAGAAGTAAAAGCATTGATGCACTAGGATTGCGGCAACTAGAAATGGTCGAACTCAATTGCGTTTTGCTATGGCTTGATGATGGGAAATAACAGGGCGCATCCAGTCTGGCGAGAATATCAACAGGCCTATGGTCAATGGCACCAAAGGCTGAAATTGCTCTACTGTTCTTGCTTCCTTGAAAAGTGGGATTTCCTCAGTTCCCCGTTGTCCAAAAGATTTTCCCTTTCCCTAAGCCTGATGATGGGGATTTTGCACCACAAAGCCGGGGGGAGTGTAGCCCTCTGGCAGGTAATTGGCCGGAATCGTGGAATGGTTGCCGTCCCGCAGGGCCGAAAAATGGGGAGAAAGAATTTCGATATCGGCGGCGTTGCACTTGTCTTGAATATTTTGGTGCAGCTCTGAATAAATGCGGGACATTTTTTCCGGCATGGGAGTGTAGGCGTTGAGCTGATAGCTGACGTTGAAGTCGTTCAAAGCAGTTTGCAGCACAAAGGGTTCTGGTGTGGTCTCGATATGGTTAGTAGCCTTGGCGGCATCAATCAAAACCTCATGAACCCTGCGCCAGGGCACGTCGTAACCGAGGGTGATGGTGGTATACAGCAGCAAGTGACCGTTCGATTCACGGCAAATGGCACTGTAGTTGATGACGTTGCCGTTGAGCACTGAGGCATTGGGAATGGTGATGGTTTCCTGCTTGGGCGTCAGTACCCGGGTGACGAATAAAGACTTGTCCTGCACGCTACCGACATTTTCATCAATGCGGATGAAGTCGCCGAGTTGAAAGGCCCGCGTGTAAATCAAAATGAGGCCGGCCAAGGCGTTAGATACGGCTGACGACGAGCCTAACGTGACCAACGCCCCAATAAAGAGCGAGATGCCCTGGAACGCGGGGGACCCAAACCCCGGCATATAGGGACCGGCCATCACTAGGGCGATCGCAATAATCAAAAACATTGCCAGGCGGTTGGTTGGCTGAATCCACTCCTCATAAAACCACGGATATACGCCGGGGCGGCCTAGCTCGATAATCACCTGCTCGGCAAACTGAATCGCATAATAAGCGATGAGAGCAATGACCGCCAGCATCGCTAAATTGGGCAGGTAAGACACGAAAGCCTGCACCAGGGCATTGATGCGAAAGGCAATGTCTCTAAGGATGCTGTCGCCCAGGGCATCGGTGGCCGGAAACAAGCTCAATACGAACGGCAAGTATAGATATAGCGCCAGCAACACCAACGCGGCCCGACCTAGACGAACCAAGTTACTCAGCAGGTAACCCGTGGCTCCAGACCCCAACAGGGGAAAAGACTGGAAGTAAAGCTGTAGACTTCCGGCGCGGCGCAGGGCCCGAATGCGAATTAGCAGCTTGGAGGCAACTAAAAATAGGCCCCGGAGAAACAACAGCAGCGCAACTGTGCTAATTAGGGTGGCGGCAATGCTGAACACCCGATGGCGCACACTGCGTACCCGGCGATATTCTGTCAGGTCGTCACGAATGAGCCCAGCGGCAATTCTGGCCAACTCCGGGTGGGACTGACCGTAAGCTTCGGCATCGGTCTCGCTGATGGTCAGTAAGACAGTCTCCCCGGCAAAGACAATACTTTGCTGTTTTTTGGTCTCAGTGCGAATATCATCAGCGGTAATTTCTGGGGTTTCGGCGATCGCCTCGATGCGCTGTTCTATAATGCCGGCTCGTTCTTCAGCAGTGGCAACGCCGTCGACCCCCTCCCGAACCTGAAAGATAATCCGGTCTTCTAGCATGACCGGAAAGCCATCCACTTCATTGCTGATGCCGACATCGACCTCCTCAACTGGATCATCGGCATCAATCATGTCGTCTTGCGCCCAAGCTGGCATGCCGACAATGATCACGGCTACCACGAGTCCTAGCATCAGGCCTTTTGTCCATCGGTGATGCCAAGGGCTGAATCCACCTCGGAAAAGTTTCATGCCTTGCCCACCTTTGATCAAGAAAAGTCAGGGACCTTTTACCCACCACAACGGTACTGAATCTTGACCGGTTCTGACTGATTTTTGGGGCAAATGTGACTTTCTCGCAACGGTCAAATTCTGATGGTATTGGTGTAACTCAAGCTAAGCATATGGCCGTTTTTGATGGCGACAGAACTTGTGCTCTGTCAAAGCCCGAAAGTGGAGCGGTTGTAGGCAAGACTAGCGCAGCAGGCGCTGCATCATGCTCTGGGCTTGGGAGCCGTAGCCGCCGCCAAAGAGATTGAAGTGATTGAGCACGTGGTACAGATTGTAGAGAATTTTGCGGGTTTCATAGCCGGGCTCCAGGGCATAGGCATCGTTATAGCCGTCATAAAACGGTTGGGGAAAGCCGCCAAACAGCTCCGACATGGCGATATCCACCTCACGATCGCCGTAGTAAGTGGCCGGGTCCAGGATGACGGGGGTGCCGTCGGCGGTGACAGCGGCGTTGCCTGACCACAAATCGCCGTGCACCAGGGAAGCTGCCGGCGTATGGCCAGCCAGCAGCGTCGGCACGGCAGCCATCAGTTCCTCCTGGCGGGGAAAGCTGCCGCGACGGTTGGCCAGTTGAAACTGGTAGCGCAGGCGATGCTCCACATAGAACTCCACCCACTCCATCGTCCAAGGATTTTTTTGCGGCGTGTCGCCAATCGTATTGTCGCGCTGCCAGCCAAAACCGCGATCGCTGGTCACCCGATGCATGGCGGCTAAGTCTTGCCCCATCTGATACCAAGAGTCGCCGCGACGGCTGCCCAAAGGCAGATACTCCATCACGATGTAACATGAGCTGTCAGCCGTACCCCAGCAAATCGGGCGGGGTACGCGAATCGTGTTAGTATTCGCCATTTCACGCAGGCCCAGGGCTTCAGCTTCAAACATGGCGTACTGAGCTGCCCGATTGAGCTTCAGAAAATAGTCGCGATCGCCATCGGTAATGCGATAGGCCTGATTGATGCTGCCGCCCCCGACACTACGGCGATCTTGAATATCAAAGGGCTGGCCCGTAGTGCGGGCAATTTCTTGGGCGATCGTGTTCCACATAGAGGTCGGCAGAAAGATGACAACAGCCGGGGCACGTAGCCGCTGCAGAATGGCATTAGCTCTAGTGCATCATTTCTCACCACATCGAGTCAAATCATGTTTTCCTGAAAGTCAGGGCTTCAGCTCTCAAAGCCAATACATTTAGGCACCTTCAGGTGCTAAACCCATATCTAGAGAGCTCGCCGTTTAGCTTTAGCTACATTGGCGGCCATGACGCGATTGCCCTCGCTCCTCTCATGTTTTCAACGCGATCACTTTACCTTTCATAGGAGCAAACAGCCGTCTCCTCTACCTACCGCCCTTAAACTCGAGCCCTCTGGACAAGCTAGATTCCACTAACGCCAACACGCCCTCACACCCTTATACCCCCATACCCTCACACCCTCACACTCCCAATGCCCCGCCCTGCCCTCTCCGCCGAATGGCTCCGCCGTCCTGCTCCCGAAGTCGCTCCCGATCTAATCGGCTGCACCCTGGTGCGCCAGTTTGCCGACGGTAGCGTGTATCGGGGATTGATTGTGGAAGCCGAAGCCTATGGACCGGATGATCCTGCCTGTCACGGCTATCGTGGCCGCACCGCTCGCAACGACGTGATGTTTGGCCCATCTGGCGGCTGCTACGTTTACCTGATTTACGGCATCTATCACTGCATCAATGTCGTGACTGACTTAGACACAGTGCCGAGCGCCGTCCTGATTCGCGCCTTGGAGCTCGATCTCCTGCCGCCTTGGATTGATGAAAAGCAGCGTCAAAAGCCGCATCGAGTCGCTGCCGGCCCCGGAAAGCTATGCCGATCGCTCAAAATCGATCGCGACCTCAACGGCATTACCTTTGCTCCTGGGCAATCCCTTTGGCTGGAAGGGCGATCGCCGGAAGATGCCGAAGCGATCGCCACGGGCAAAAGAAAACTTGTCCAAACGACACGCATTGGTCTAACGCAGGGGGCTGATATCCCTTGGCGCTGGTATCTTGCCAACAGCGATGCCGTTTCTAAAAAGGGTTAGATACTGTGTTGATTTGGAAGCTTTTCTTTGATTTTGCAACGGAGAGAGAGGGATTCGAACCCTCGTTAGAGTTGCCCCTAAACAGCATTTCCAGTGCTGCGCCTTAAACCACTCGGCCATCTCTCCAATTTGAATGATTGGCTTAATAAGCGCCAATCTCAGAGTTTTATACTATCAAAGAATGTGACGACAAAGCCGCGATCGCCTTGGAAAAGTCTATCCTCAAGATCAGGTTTCATGTTGGCGAATGCTATCGTTCTCCTAAATACTGTGACTCTGATATTGAGGTGCCACAGACTTAAAATCTTCTGGAGACGGCATCGACGAAAAATATTCACTTTATCTGAGATTGTTGTAGTCGATTCTTACCTTACATCCCCATCTTTAAAGTCGAGAGCGAGCCAATTCAACATTCTTCTGGATTGGCTCAAACGAGGGAACAATCACACCAATCTCATAGCTGTTCATAATTTTTTAGCTTTTTAACCATGACTTTAAGTACAAACTCTGCAAGTGTGGGCTCTGCAAACGCCAACTCTTCAAATGTGAACTCTTCGCATCATTCGCATCAGATTAATATCCATAACCGCGACTGCGATCGCCACTACACTGTTGAAGTGCCTGAGGATCGCTATATTTTGCACACGGCGGAGAATCAAGGTGCTAAGCTTCCCTTTGCCTGTCGTAACGGTGCCTGCACCACCTGTGCCGTTCGCGTCTTATCTGGCGAAGTAGACCAGCCAGAGGCGATGGGCTTGTCTCCAGACTTGCGCGAGAAAGGCTATGCGCTGCTTTGCGTGAGCTATCCGCGCACCGATCTTGAGGTCGAGACGCAGGACGAAGACGAAGTCTATGAGCTGCAATTTGGCCGCTATTTCGGTAAGGGTAAAGTGCGGTTTGGCCTGCCCCTTGAAGATGATTAATCCCCATGACATGGGCACACTGCATCCATCGGAAGAGACTATTTTTGCTGGGCGGGTTCTCCACCATCGAAAATGAGGGAAAGCGCGATCGCTAATGCCGGCTAGGGATAATCTCGAAAGTCAACAACTCCCAAAATTTTAGCTAAGGATGCGCCATGGATAAGCGGTTTCCAGGTCGGTGGCTGCAGCTACTGTTTGTTGGGATAGCGATCGCCAGTCTGATGCTGTGGCTTAACGTGGCACCTGCCGCCATCGCCAATCGCCTGACGGTGACAGTGAATTATGCCAAAAGCGGCCATACCCTTGAATTGCTGCCTGACCTGGGATCAGAAATTTCGACGACGACGATTCGGCTGGCGGCAATTGAAGCTCCCGACCGTGACCAAAATCCGTGGGGTGACGCATCTCGCGAATGCCTCAGCGATTTGGAAAATGAAATCATTTATGTAGAACCCGTTGACAGCAGCCCAGATGCTTACAATCGCTTGTGGGCTTACAGTTGGCTGGGTTCAGAGTCGATCAACCGACGCTCTCTTGCTGAAGGATGCGCCTATTTGACGACTCCCGACCAAAGCCAGAGTCCTCAATATCAGAGCTTTTTATATGCTCAGGAACGAGCTCGCCTGCTGGGGCTGGGGATTTGGAATCCGATGCTTCCCCTGAGAGAAACGGCAGAAACGTTTCGGGAGCGATCGCCTTCCCCTTAAACTATGGATGGTGTCAGTGAGAGCTTAGCAGTGGTCAGTCAGCAAGAATTACAGCGCTATCTCGAAATTGCTTCCGAGGCCGCTTTAGCCGCTGGAACTGTTTTACAAACCTATTGGGGTCAGCTCGAGCATATTGAGAATAAAGGGCGACCGGGAGATTTGGTAACTGAAGCCGACAAGGCCGCTGAAGCGGTTGCCATCGAAGTGTTGGAGCGTCACTTACCCGACCATCCGATTCTGGCGGAAGAATCTGGCAGCCTGAGCAGTCAAACCAATAGCCCATTTTTGTGGGCGATCGATCCGCTTGACGGCACGACTAACTACACTCACCAATATCCCTTTTCCGCTGTCTCTATCGGTTTGCTGTGGAATGGTCATCCGGTGGTGGGTGCTATTTTTGACCCTTTTCGAGAAGACCTATTTCGTGCGGCTAAAGGTTTAGGGGCGACCTTAAACCGACGACCCATCAATGTTTCGACCACTGATAAATTGGCCGACAGTTTGCTGGTGACGGGCTTTGCTTACGATCGCCATCAGCGACGCGACAACAACTATGCGGAATTTTGTCATCTGACTCACTTGACTCAGGGGGTGCGGCGGGGCGGGGCCGCCTCGCTCGATTTAGCCTACGTTGCCTGCGGTCGTTTAGATGGCTATTGGGAGCGAGGACTCTCAGTTTGGGATATGGCTGCGGGCGTAATCCTGCTTGAAGAGGCAGGGGGACACGTTACGGCCTACGACGAATCGGCTTTTGATATTCAGTCAGGGCGTCTTTTGGCGACAAATGGCCGAATTCACACTATTTTGAGTCAAGTGTTAAAACAGGTAAAACCTTTAGATAATTTTCAACCTATTGCGATTACGGAATAGCGCTTGAATTTTTTTATTATTCAGGGCACTGTTGATTACATCTGCTCACCGGTCAATACTCAATACCACAGGTTGAAGTGATGTAAGCACTGCACGCGTCAGTACAGGTAAGAATCAGGAACATGCCTTGAAAGGCGGGGAAAATTACCGATATGAAGATTGAGCAAGGACTATTTCAGTTTGACCTCACGGACTATCACGCCATTTTGGGAGTTGCGATTAACGCCGACGCCAAAGCCATTCGCAAACGCTACCTTAAAATCGCTCGCAAGCTGCATCCTGACAGCTTGCGCACAGCCACTGATGAAGATCGGCAAAAGGCCAACGAATTGCTTTCCAAACTGGTGAATCCGGCCTATGAAACCCTCAATCAGGAAAAATCCATGACTGAGCATCTGGTGGTGCTGCGTTTGCGGGGACAACAGTTGCGTCGGCAAGCTTCCGTGCCGCTGCAGTCAGATGCTGCTAAGTCAGTCGCCAAAAGCAATAATGCTGCCTCTATCTACACCAACAGCCTTAAAGAGCTGACCGAGACTCAGTACGAGGAAATCGATCAGGTCTTAAATATCACGGGGAAAATCAGCGAGCTTAATTTGGCTTATTTGATGAGTACTGCGGATAATGCCAGCAGCAGCGCCACCGTCGCTAGAGAAACGGCGGCGGCAACAAATACGACGACAAATGTTCCGTCGCCGCCGGGAGCACGTCCCAAGGCTCCAGCTCCAACGCCTTCTCCTCGACAACAGCGACAGGCAATTATCGGCAGCTATTTTAATCGTGCGGCTGAATTTGCCCTTAAGAAAGACTACACTCGCGCCATCGTGGAAATGCGTGATGCGGTCAAATCGCATCCCACCGACGCCCAATGCCATAGTCAGTTAGCAGCCTATTATTTGCAGGCAGGACAAACCAAGATGGCGAAAATTCATATCAAGCGATCGCTGGATTTAGACGCGGGTAATTCTCTTGCTCAAGAGTTAGACGCCAAGCTCAATCAGGTGACTGCGCCAAAATCACCTCGGGCGACTGCCAAAAGTGCTCCCGCAAAATCGAAGGGTGGCCTATTTGGCCTGTTTGGAGGAAAGCAAAAATAGATGAGTTATCAACCGCCATCAGGGGCGCGTGATTTGCTGCCTCTGGATGTGGCGCAGAAATATTGGATAGAAGAACGGCTGGAAGAGATTTTTCAGCGCTGGGGATATCACCGAATTATTACATCCACCGTGGAGAATCTGGATACCCTGATGGCTGGGGGCGCGATCGCCCAGTCTTCTGTGATTCAGCTGCAAGGAAGCGGCCCAGAGCGGTTGGGACTACGGCCTGAACTCACGGCCTCAATTGCGCGAGCGGCAGTAACGCGGATGGCCCAAGTGACCTATCCGCAGCGGCTTTACTATACCGCTAACGTGTTTAGTCGCGGGACTAGGGGCAGTCAAGCCGGTCAGCGAGAATATTATCAGGCTGGCGTGGAGCTGTTGGGCACGCCCGGAACGCTGGCCGATGCGGAAATTCTGCGGCTGCTATTAAGCTGTGTCAGTACTCTACAGCTTGCCGATTGGCGGTTGATTGTGGGCAATGCGGGGCTAACGCGATCGCTACTAGAAATATTTCCCGAGGCAGTCCGGGATCCGGTGCGAGGGGCGATCGCTCGGCTTGACCGCATTACGCTAGAAACATTGGCCCTCCCCGACGATTTGTGTCAGCGCGCTCTGCAGATGATGGATTTGCGCGGTCGCCCGCAAGACGTACTGCAAACGGTGAGTCAACTGTCTCTGACGGTTGAGCAAATGAACACAGTTAACGAGCTGAAGTCGTTAGTAGAGCTGCTAGAGAGTGATCATCAACCGCCCTTAATTCTGGATTTAAGTTTGATTCAGTCGTTTGACTACTACACCGGCGTCGTGTTTGAGGTGGTGGCAGATACCTCACAGGGGCGACAGGTGGTGGGGAAAGGGGGACGCTATGATCATTTGCTCAGCGTATTTGACCCCAAGGGCCGCAGCTACCCTGGCATCGGTTTCATGCTCAATGTCGAAAGTCTGCATCAGGCGCTCCTGGGGACGGGATGCTTGCCAGAGGCGATTCCTCCGAGCGATTGGTTGGTGGTGCCGAAAACGCCTCAGGCGGCGATCGCGGCATTTCAGTATGCTCAAACTATTCGAGAAGCCGAAGCCGTCGTGCGAGTCGAGCTCTATCTGGAACCCGATGATGCGGTGGAAATTATTCGGCAGCGGGCTCGAGATCGCCACATCAGCCGCATTGCCTGGATTACGGAGACTCAGCCTCCAGAAATTGAGGCGGTTAGCTAGAGTGGCTAGCTGAAAGCGATCGTGGTCCATCGGTCAAGGCCAATCATCGGCGACTCCAAACCATCGCTAATGTCATTTCGACAGAGGGACTCGGCTATGCCGAGCTGCTGAGACGTTTTATATAATTAATGACGCATCCTAAGCTATGCACTTCATTTTCTCTGGATAGAGCCATTTGACGCTATCCAAAGACTAGGCGCCGACAAAGTGCAGCTTAGGCGACGGAGAAAGAGAGGAGATTCATGGCCCATACAATCGTAACCAACGTCTGTGAAGGAATTGCCGACTGCCTAGACGCTTGTCCTGTTGCCTGCATTCACGAAGGCCCCAGCAAAAATCGTAAAGGCACCGATTGGTGCTGGATTGATTTTTCCACCTGCAT
>JBCCJU010000186.1:0-10724 GCA_039027715.1 Cyanobacteria bacterium P01_C01_bin.120 | reverse complement strand
GACAGCGGCTTTGGAGTGCCCTGCTTCGAGGGCGGCGATCGCTTTCTGGCGCAGGTCGAGACTGTAGGCGGCGGGCATCGGCAGGAATCCAAACTTTTTATCTACTTTAACCGACCTGACCTTTATACGGATTGCTATACCACTTCAATTTTTGAAAAATGCGCCCGCTAGCAAATAGCGGCAGGCTTGTTTGCCCCTTGAACGGTACAGAGTGATTCCGAGGCAGCGGCTACTCTTTTGCAGCCTTGAGCGGTAAGTCAGCATTGATGGCGTCAATTTCTTGCTGTTCAGCTAGATTGATTTCGTCAATATAGCCTTCCAGAATTTGCTGCAGTCGACTGGCGTAAAAACGATGCAGGCTGTAGTTTGGCCGAGCGGGAAAGCCGCGTCGTTTTTTGTGGCGCCCCCCGGCGCCTGGATCAAACAGCTGAATGCCATTGTCGATAGCCCACTCAATCGGTCGATAGTAGCAGGCGTTGAAGTGGAGATGATTGTACTCTTCGCGGCAACCCCAATAGCGACCGTAGAGGCGATCGCCCTTATATAAGCAAAAAGACATGCCTACTGGCTCGTCGATGTCTTCGCTGTAGGCGGCAAACAGGGCCACTCGCTGGCTGTAGTCAGGGTAAAGCTGCTCAAAAAACTTGCGGGTCAGATATTTGCTGCCCCACCAGCCAAACTTATCGCAGGTATCGGCGTAGAAGTCATACATCTGCGAGCAGTTGCGACGGTAAATGTCGTCGGTCGTTATCGGCTCTAGGCGAAGTCCAGCTTTATCTAACGATTTGCGTTCGCGTTTGATATTGCGCCGCTGGTTGGCGTTGAACCGAGCCAGATAATCGTCAAAGGTGGCGTACCCATCGTTTTGCCAGACATAGCTGTGGTGCAGCCACTTTTTGAAACCGATTTCTTCCATCAGGGGCCGCCAATCGGGATCAACATAGAGGAAATGACAGCCGGAGATATTGTTGCGATCGCAAAACTGATCGATAGCTGCGACCATCATCTCCGTCAGCAGCCGCTCGTCTTCCCCAGGTGCGATTAAAAAGCGATAGCCCTCCGCTGGGGTAAACGGCGACATGCCCAGCAGCTTGGGATAATATTCAATACCCAGGCGATGCGCCAAGTCGGCCCACTGGTGATCAAACACAAATTCGCCATAGCTGTGGCTTTTGAGATAGAGCGGCGCAGCGGCCACTAGCGTTTGGTCGCGCCACACCACCAGATGATTCGGCAGCCAGCCCGCATTGGCCACCGCGCTGCCCGAATGCTCCATATTGTGCAGCCACGTCCATTCTAGAAAGGGCGTTTGGAGGGGCAGCGCCATCGCATCCCACGCCGCTTGGGGAATTTCTTGAAGTTGACGCACCCACGTTAGGGTGTAGTGGGGCTTGAGTTGCTGAACCATAAAACTGGGAATGACGACTAACGTTCGCAAAACCTTCCTTAGGGTAAATCAATCCTCTTCAGGATGGCAGCGGCAATAATGCAAAAACACCTCATTCTGGTGCTGGCGCACTTGCACAAGCTGCAGCGATCGCGCCTGCGACATCGGTAATCCCTGACCGTCGAACGGTGTCGGCGCGGTCTGACCTCCCAGCAGCAGCGGACAGAGCGTGAGATGCAGCTCATCAATCAGATCTTGCTCTGCCAAGCCTGCCACCAATTTGCCACCACCGAGCACCGCCAATTGGTAAATTCCCTGCTGACAAAGTCGCCGCAGCAGCAGCAGCCAGTCCATTGGATTCGTCAGGTCTGACCAGATCGATTCGAAATAGCCCTTGCTGTCGGCAGCTATTGTGGCCCAACGGTTCGCTCCATGGGCAGATGTCAATAGCCAGCGCGGTACTGGCTGTTGAAAAAAACGCAGCGCTGGCGACAGCTCCCCCGACTCCGAACAAACGATTTGAAGCGGCTGCAGCGGCTGTCCTGCGGCAGCCCGCTGAGCTAGCAAATCTGGCTGGCGTACTGATAGGCAAGTGCCATAGGCCCTCAATGTTGCTGCTCCAAACAATACCGCATCTGCCTGAGCCACTAAACGCTCCAAATGAGCCAAATCTTGAGACGAAGAGAAACGAGCGGCGGTGCGATCGCGATCGGCAATCTTGCCATCAGCGCTCATCGCCAACACAACCATCACATGGGCACGAGCAATTGGCATCGGATTTGAACGTATAAAGTGCAGAGCGCGGAATACGAAGGAGAGGTTTTGGTTTCTGGATTAGAGCTCCAAAATCATGGCGCCGCATTTGGAAACCCTGGCGCCGCTGGCAAAATTCGTTGGGCCGCGCTCAAAAATTATTGGGTTGCACGTACGTGTGGTTCTGAACATAAGCGACATACGGAAAAAATTAGGTGCGCCGTAGCGCTGACAGCACCATACTTCTCCCACCTGCCCAGCCGCTCAGCCACTCTTACACCCAGCCACCCAGCCACCCAACCACCCAGCGACTCTCACACCCCGTTCGTTTCCATTACTCCTCAAACCAAATTGCCCGCCAGGCGTGCTCTGCCTCAGCACGAGCTTTTTCCTGTTGGAGCTTTTGATAACGACTGCCCAATCGTTTCAGCTTTTGCAGGGTCTCCTGCAGGCGTCCGCGCCAGAGTGCTGCTTGATGATCGGCAAACTCGATATCGGCAAGCCGCAAATTAATCGCGACTAAATGCGTCATTTCGCGATTAGTGTCTTCTTCTTCAAAGTCATCTTCGTCATCTTCGTTGTCTTCATCAGCGTCTTCTGCATCAAAGTCATCCTCAGAGCGATCGCTCATCTCCACCATCACGTTCAATAAATTTGGCTTGTTTACCCCCGATTCACCGCTATCGGCTGCCTCAGTTGCTGCAGCAATGACAATTTCGGGCAAATCGGGCAGAATATTGGCTTGTTTTAGACCGTGGTTTGCTAAAGCCGATAGCGTCCGCAAAATTGCTCTAAGATGGCGCTCCAGCAAAACATGTCGCTTAGCCAAATTGACTGGAGTCAGTGGCTCTGTGCCCAAAATTGAAAACAGCGAAAGTGAAGCACTAAGACGCTTCAGCATGACGACGGCTTCCTCGGAAGCTTGCGTCATTTTAGTTTCCAGGTCAGGCTCCTTGGGCTCGTTATCGGGCTCGTTATCGGGCTCGTTATCGGACTCATTATCGGGCTCGTCCGACGTGTCGCCATGCTCTGGGGTAGGAGGCATTACGAAGGGGGGCTCTGCCATTGTGACTGCTTCTGAATCAGTTACTTCCGGCGTAATTGAGTCTGACGATACCCCCGTTTCATCTGTTGAAATCATGGCCTCTGAGGTGGTCAAGTCGAGCGGAATAACCGTTTCAGCATTAGGCGAGACGGTCGCTGCCATATCCGATGGACTGTCCGACGACGGCGAAGGTGAGGGCTCAGACTCGGGTAAGTCTTCACCTTCTAGCGCGATCGCGCCATATTTAGCCGTGACAATTTCTTCTAAACGACTAGCAAGGTCAGACAAGTTGGTGGCCTGTCCCAACTGTTCGATTTGTGACTGCCCTTGCAAAGCCACCTGTCGCAGACTGGCCTGCAATTTTTCGCGCTGATTAACCGTCAGGGCCAAGAACTCTTTTGGATAAGCTTGAGTACACAAATGATACGCCGCTAAAATCAATTGCCGCTTCACAGCGTGCCCCATGACTGCCAAATATTCTTGATAAATAGATTGGAAATCTTGGTCGATCGCTTCAGTGGCACTCTCCAATTTGGTAAGGTCGGCGGAAATTTGGTCAAGACTTCGGGCCATGGGTTACACAGATTAGTTGCGGTATGAGAAAGCCTTTCAGACGGAACTCAAGTTAGCGTGTCACAGATCGTCGCCTGTCTAAAGACCGTGGCTACATTGTAGAAATTACGATGACAAACGATGTGGACCCACTATCAATCTGATTAATCCATGAAGCGCCAGTAGCCCCTACAGCAATAGCAGCAACCAAGTGGCAAAGTTGCAATCGCTCAGGGTGCCTGATTAATTCATGACGGGACTTATGCATCAGACTCTATACCTCCTAATTTTGACAGAGGTTGAATCCAAACAGCCAAGACTCGCTTTTCTCAGCGGCCAAAGCCCTAGCCAGTCGAGATAGCAGTCGCTCAAACAAATCAGAAGGGCAGACTTACCTGCCTGCCCTTCTGCAAAGTCTTGTACTGACGCCACGACGGCCGAGTCAGCATAGCGCCGGCAAATTCAGCAGACGAATTACTTGCCGCCGGTTTGAGCCGCCACTTCGGCAGCAAAGTCAACCTCTTCTTTTTCGATGCCTTCGCCCAAAACAAAGCGAGCAAAGCGCCGAATTCGAATATTTTCGCCCAGCTTAGCGACAAACTTTTTTACTAGCTCATCGACAGTGATGTTCTGATCTTTGATGAAAGGTTGATTCACCAAAGACAACTCTTTCAAGCGTTTGTCAATGCGACCTTGAACGATCTTTTCGCGAATATTCTCAGGCTTACTCGCCAGGTCGTCGCGGCCCATCTCAATCGCCTTCTCCTTCTCTACCCACTCCTGAGGAATATCAGTGACTCGCACATACTCAACATTGGGGCAGGCAGCGATTTGCATAGCAACATCTTGAGCTAAGCTCTTGAACTCATCGCCTTTGGCGACAAAATCAGTTTCACAGTTGACCTCAACCAGCACGCCAATGCGTCCACCGACGTGAATGTAACTGTGAACTAATCCCTCCGCCGCTACTCGTCCTTCTTTCTTGGCAGCCGAAGAAATTCCCTTTTGGCGTAGCCACTCTACCGCTTTTTCTAAGTCGCCATCAGTTTCCTTCAGCGCTTTTTTACAGTCCATCATGCCTGCGCCGGTTTTTTCGCGCAGCTCTTTCACCAGTTTTGCCGAAATTTCTGCCATGTTTGCCTCGTTGCTTCTCAAGTCGCTACATGTTTTCGCGCGATCGCAGGATTACTCTTCCGAGTCTTCCTGGCCATCCGCAGACGGAATATCCCCTTCATCATCGAAATCTACTGCACCGTCGTAGTCTTCATAGATATCACCAGAATCCACCCGCCCATGGGAGCCTTCATAGATGGCATCTGCCAATCGACCCACAATTAGCTTAATGGAGCGAATGGCATCATCGTTAGCCGGAATCGGAATATCTACGTCGTCTGGATCACAATTAGTATCCAACAGCGACACAATGGGAATGTCGAGTTTTTTACATTCCTGAACGGCGTTGTATTCCCGACGGGTGTCAATAATTAACGCAACATCGGGGGGACGGCGCATCGTTTTCAGACCTCCCAGATATTTTTGCAGCTTTTCCAGCTCGCGACGTAGCACGGCTGCTTCCTTTTTGGGGCGTAACGCCAAAGCCCCCGTCTCTTCCATTTTTTCCAAATCTTTAAGGCGATCGCAGCGAGTTTTGATGGTCTCCCAGTTGGTTAACATGCCCCCCAACCAGCGCTGATTCACATAGTTAGCGCCACAGCGATTGGCCTCTTGAGCAATAATGCCCGCCGACTGCCGCTTCGTGCCGATGAACAAAAACTTTTGCCCCTGAGACGCCGAATCACGAACAAAGCCAAACGCCTCATCCATCAGCTGAGCGGTTTGCACTAAATCAATGATGTGAACACCATTACGCGACGTAAAGATGTATGGTGACATCTTGGGATTCCAACGCCGGGTTTGGTGACCAAAGTGTACCCCAGACTCCAATAGCTGGGGCAAAGAAACTACAGGCATTTAATTTTCAACTCCTTTCGGGTTTAACCTCCACCTGGAAGTCTTCGGAGAAGACACCCAAAAGCCCAGGTGTGCGATTTTTGACAACTTTACAAAGATATCATAGTCAAGCTAGAGGTGTTAACCATGATGCGTAAAGTCGATGGGAAAAGTTATGGCAAGGGACAAAAAGGTTTCAAGTCGCTTACCACAAACGACAATTAGGTTGCACAATTGGGAAATCTATGGATGATAAAGAGCATCTGCTCCTACGTTCGCGATGTCTATCGCCGATGTTTGTAACACCACGGAAAGCGTCCTATGTCTGCTGAATCTCAACGTCCACCGTCGGTTCCATCTCGCATGCCGCCACCGCCGCCGCCCGGAAGATCGGCTGCTGGGCGCTCGGCATCTGCGCCAGCATCGCCTGCGCCAGGACGCAGTGCGCCACCGCCACCGACCCCAACAACCCCTACTAAACCCACTCTAAGTCTCGAACAAATTGCTCGGGAAGCATTTGACAAAGGATTTTCTGATATTCACCTTGGAGTAGGAGAAGTCCCTCGGTTCCGCGATCGCGGTCAGATCTCCGTCACCGATTATCCAGTCATCGACGAACCGATGTTTTATGGCTGGCTGACTGAAGTATTGAAGCCAGAGGAAGTTCAGCAGTTTAAACAAACTTTAGACTTTGACGGTGCCGGCCAGTTTGAATTCTCCCGTATCCGAATCAATATTTTTGATTCTTTGATGGGGCCATCCATGGTCATCCGTCTAATTCCCAACAAGATTCTGACTATTGAGCAGCTCAATCTGCCCACAGTGCTGCGAGATATTTGTCACTATCACAAAGGGTTGGTGCTGGTTACGGGACCCACGGGTTCTGGTAAGTCCACAACGCTAGCGGCGATGCTGGACTACATCAACAAAGAGATGCCCAAAAACATCATCACGATTGAAGATCCGATTGAATTTGTACATCAGAGTCGCAAATCTTTGATCAAACACCGGGAAGTGGGACGTCACACTCTCGAATTTAAGAATGCATTAAAAGCTTCTCTGCGAGAAGATCCCGACATCATTCTAGTGGGAGAAATGCGCGACCAGGAAACAGTAAACACCGCTCTTAAGGCCGCTCAAACGGGTCACTTAGTGATGGGTACGTTGCACACCAACAGCGCCGTCAAAACTGTTGAACGGATTCTGAATTTGTATGAACCGGAGCAGCAGTTTCCCGTCCGCATTTCTTTGGCGGAATCACTCGTAGCCGTGGTTGCTCAAGGGCTCTGCCGCACAACCGATGGCAAACGCGCCGCTTTCCATGACATCATGATTAATACCGACGCCATCAAGGACTACATCATTCGTGGCGATTTGGATGAAATTGAAGCGTTGATGCCAAAGTGCGGATTCGACGGCATGTGTACGATGAATCAATCACTGTATGCTTTATACGAAGCCGGTCGGATTACCGAAGAGACCGCTCTCGAAATGTCGCCACGACAAAATGAAATGGCGCAGATGCTCAGAGGCCGCGTTTAGTCATCGTCGTGATAGAAAATCCGACTCTATCTTTATCTCCTCCAGTATTTAAAGGCATTGCTGTCTTTACACCTGGGGGAGATTTAGTTTATTGCCGTGACCAGCAAAAGCGATCGCAGTGGCATCTCAATCTGTGTGGCGCCCTACAAGAGCAGTTGGCACTGCCAGAATCTCCCCATTTTCTGGTACCGGCCTTTACTGCCACCGTAGACTGCTGGCAAAATGCTGCCACCTCTGCAATTCATATTGCCGCTGAAGCCTACCCTTTTGTCTATCGCTATCAGGGGTTATTAAATGCTTTGTTTGGCTTGGGTAATCTCGAATGGACTTGCTTGCAGCCTAACCCTGACCAAATTGACCTATCAGTACTGGAAACTCATCGCTCACGCTTTCCTGAATTGTGGGAAAACCATAATTTAGTTCTTGATTTATCGGAGTCACGCCCTGGATTGACCGTTCAAACAACAGCATCTTCTGCCTCAGCAATCGCTGAGACTACGGGCACCGTTCTTCGATTGTTTGTCTCTGGCCATTCGGCGATAACCGAAGCGATTCTGACCACCCTGCAGGGTGTGCTGGAAGGCTCACGGCATCAGTCCTACACGCTGCAGATGATTGATGTTTCAAAACATCCAGAACAAGCTGAGGCCGATCAGGTCGCTGCAACGCCTACTTTAGTCCGAGTCGCCCCGCTGCCGATGCGGCGATTAGTTGGTGAGTTGGATAATCCGCGAGCAATCCTGAGCCTATTAAGCGATCCGTGAGTCTGTGATGTCGAGGCAAACGACTGTTCGCCCGTTGTTTACCCGTACGAGCGGCGGACGAATAGTTTTAAGTTGGAGATTCTAACGCTTGTTTTTTCGCTTACAGCTCTATTTCATTCAGGCAGAGCTTAAGATTCTCGAGTTTTTGAAGTTCGAACTCGGCACTTTGCATTTCACTCTCCACAAAGCTCTGCTCCTATCAAAGAGCTTTCTGAGCCTAATGTTGCTAAGTATAGGGATTAACCCGAAGTTCCAGAACGTAGGCAGGATGCTTGGCCTTCATTCTTCACATAATTTTTGAGGCGATCGCGCCATTCTTTCACGACTGACTGCACCTTTGGCGATAGCCAATCATCATATTGGGGATATACCGGCAAACGAGGCTGTAGGTTACGGTCGTGGGTTTCCAATAGCTGACGCAAAGATGAGGGCGTAGGGTGCTCATAGTCAGGATTAACTTCGTCCTTAGGGCCAAGACCACCCAGATCGGTGGCGCCATTGGCGATTGCTTCTAATATGTAGCGGCGATCGCCAACCAAATTGGGCGGGATCTGAATGGCGATTTCTTTAGGTAAGTTTTGCCTGGCAACTTTGACAAAGTTCGCTAGTGCAGATGGACTAAAGCTGGCTGCGGCTCTAGCCTGACGGCTCCCTGGTTGATGGGGCTGCAAAATCACTTCTTGAATGTGTCCCCAGCGATCATGGCAGCGGGCAATGGTTTGCAGAGTGTCGAGGCGATCGCTGTCTGATTCCCCAATCCCCAACAACAGTCCAGTGGTAAAGGGAATCTGTAGTCTGCCCGCTTGCTCAAGTTGGGCAAGCCGTTTTTCGGGGACTTTGCTGGGTGCATAGCGATGAACGCTTTCTAATAATTTAGGCGTTATCTGCTCTAGCATCAGTCCCATTGATGCATTAACCGCCTTGAGCCGAGCCATTTCAGCCTCGCTTACCAGACCTACGTTGGTATGAGGCAAGAATCCCTGCTGCAAAATAGTTTGGCAAAGTTGTAAAACATGCTGGAACCAAACAGTTCGACGCTGACTTGCCGGATGTACTTCGCCACTCAACACCAGAATTTCGATTATGCCGTGCGATCGCGCCTGCATCAGCTGCTGCAGCAGGGCGGCTAGTGAGAGCCATTGATCTTGCTGAGGCGCTACCCGAAAGTTGCAGTATGTGCAGCAATTAAAACATTCATAAGTTGGCACTATAGTCAGTGCCGGACTGTAAGTAACTGTGTTGGTGGCGCTGAGAGTCAGCATGGATATGGACACCTCTTAAAAGGTGAGCGATCGCTCACTTTTTTCTAAGAAACGTAATGAAATCATCCTTGGCGTATTGAAAAAGACAGATATTTTTGCCGTTAGAGAATGATTGGTAGTGCAAAAAGTTGTTATTAGGTTTTTCCATATACCCCTAAATCTTTATCCAGCAGGGAATACAGTCATTTTCTAAACAAGGATGCTAGGTCAAGCTAACAGCCTTCTTAAGACCACCTTTATGTTACTTTGCTTTACAAAACTCAGTAAGCCCGTTAATATATTGGTTACAAGTGTTCATGCAACTTGAATACTTGTTTTGTACATAACAACCTTGAAAAAGGAATTATTCATCATGACAACTACCTTACAACAGCGCAGCAGCGCATCGTTGTGGGAACAGTTCTGTCAGTGGGTAACCAGCACCGAGAACCGCCTGTATGTAGGCTGGTTTGGCGTGTTGATGATCCCGACACTGCTGGCAGCAACGACCTGCTTCGTGATTGCATTTATTGCAGCACCCCCCGTCGACATCGACGGCATCCGTGAGCCCGTCGCGGGCTCCCTGATGTACGGCAACAACATCATTTCCGGTGCCGTTGTGCCGTCTTCCAACGCCATTGGTTTGCACTTCTACCCCATCTGGGAAGCTGCTTCCCTCGATGAGTGGTTGTACAACGGTGGTCCTTACCAGTTCGTTATCTTCCACTTCCTAATTGGCGTCTTCTGCTACATGGGTCGTGAGTGGGAATTGAGCTATCGCTTGGGCATGCGTCCTTGGATCTGTGTTGCTTACTCCGCACCCGTTGCAGCAGCAACTGCAGTCTTCTTGATCTATCCCTTGGGTCAGGGTTCCTTCTCCGATGGTATGCCTCTGGGCATCAGTGGTACCTTCAACTTCATGTTGGTATTTCAAGCTGAGCACAACATTTTGATGCACCCTTTCCACATGTTGGGTGTAGCAGCAGTGTTTGGCGGCAGCTTGTTCTCCGCGATGCACGGTTCCTTGGTGACTTCTTCCTTGGTGCGTGAGACCACCGAGACCGAGTCCCAGAACTACGGCTACAAGTTCGGCCAGGAAGAAGAGACTTACAACATCGTGGCAGCACACGGCTACTTCGGTCGTTTGATCTTCCAATATGCTTCTTTCAGCAACTCTCGTACCTTGCACTTCTTCTTGGGTGCATGGCCTGTAATCGGCATTTGGTTCACCGCCCTGGGCATTAGCACCATGGCGTTCAACTTGAACGGTTTCAACTTCAACCAGTCCGTCCTCGACTCTCAGGGTCGTGTGATTGGCACCTGGGCTGATGTGATCAACCGTGCCAACTTGGGTATGGAAGTCATGCACGAGCGTAATGCTCACAACTTCCCCCTCGACTTGGCAGCTGCTGAGGCACCCGAAATCATCGGTTAATTACCTGCATCAGCTCTGTTGATTTGAGCTTAAAAGCGCTCCCCGCATCCCGGGG
>JBCCJU010000185.1:0-10803 GCA_039027715.1 Cyanobacteria bacterium P01_C01_bin.120 | reverse complement strand
GCTAACAGTCTGAGCGTCCAACGACTGTGACTCGGCGGCGGGTCACTACAGGTCAGCGCCACTAAATGTGCTTCTTGCTTGCCATCGAGGCGTCGGGAGCGATGCCGTTGCTGTGTTTTACGACCTAATGCCGCCGTCACCCCGTCTTCCACAAAGCGTTGACGTACCCGCTCAATGGTCGCCACACTGATATCGAGGGCATCGCTGATAGCGGCATCCGTCCAGCCGCCGTCCGATTGTTGGCTATCGGCTTTGAGCAAGATGCGGGCATGGTTAATTTTGTAGGCCGCTGCTCTGCCAGTGTTGACCAGTTGTTCCAGCTCATGGCGTTCTTCGCCAGTCAGAGAGACGATGTACTTTTTCGCAGACCTTAGACTAAGGGGTGACGGAGCCTTTCTAATTTCTCCCATCCTATCCCTCAAATCAAGCCTGACAAAGCACTAGAGCCAATGAGACTTTCAAGTATTCTGAAGGGTAAATGTACTTTGCCACACAACAGCAGCACTATTGAAGCATGCCTAACTCGCCAGAAGACTCAACTCGAGACAAATCAGCTCTCACTCAGTCAGAACTACTAAATCATTTGCTGACAGCGCTGCCGGAAGGGGACTATCGTCGGTTGGCGCCTTATCTGAAACGGGTTGAGCTGAAGCTGGGACAAATTTTGTACGAACCAGCAGAGCCGATTAATACGGTTTACTTTCCCAATCAGTCAATGATTTCGCTGGTGCAAGTAATGGAAAATGGCGCCACCGTTGAAGCCGGCATTGTCGGCAATGATGGCATTGCTGGCTACAGCGTTTATTTAGGGGGCAAGCAGGACTCAAATCGAGCCATCGTCCAGATTCCCGGCAGCGCGATCGCCCTCAGTGCGGCAATACTCAAATCCGAATTTGATCGGGGGGGAGCGCTGCAGAAAATTCTGCTGCTCTACACTCAGGCGCTGCTGGCTCAGGTGAGTCAAACGGCGGCCTGCAACCGGTTTCATCCCACGGAAGAACGGCTAGCCCGCTGGCTGCTGCAGTCCCAGGACTTTGCTCGCTCCAGCACGCTGCAGTTAACCCAAGATTTTTTAGCCAATATGCTGGGCACGCGGCGGGCCAGCGTTACTGTTGCCGCCGGCACTCTACAAAAAGCAGGATTGATTGAATATAGTCGCGGGCTAATTGAAATTCTCAAGCGTGAAGAACTTGAAGCGGCTGCCTGTGAATGCTATGGCATTGTCAAGGCTGAATATGATCGCTTGCTCGGCATCTAGTCGGTTGGCTAAAAACATGGTTGGGTACGGTACCGTACTTAGCGCAGCGGCTCTGCATGCAATAATCATTCGC
The DNA here is from genome assembly GCA_039027715.1 of Cyanobacteria bacterium P01_C01_bin.120. Classification (GTDB taxonomy): domain Bacteria; phylum Cyanobacteriota; class Cyanobacteriia; order Phormidesmidales; family Phormidesmidaceae; genus Halomicronema. The sequence continues at coordinate 9,472 of JBCCJU010000185.1, read as the reverse complement.
AGACAAAGCGGCACATTTGGCTATGGAATGAGTCAGGCAAATATGCGATTAGCCGTTCTTTTATGGCCCCTGTGCGAATACTAGACCAATGGCTTGTAATAAGCCTTCCTTTTATCCTGGCAGCTCAATGCGATAAAGGTGCTCGGAAGGGCTGACGCACAGGTAGCTGTGCAGACTTAAACCGCTACGAATGTGAGCTTTATCAATTAATAATGACGCGAGCATAACTTTTGAAAGTCAAAGGACAGTTTGAGCCAACCATGGAAGCAGCTAAAACAAATGTTTTGCTTGTTGAAGATGATTCGAATGATATCCTGTTTATTCAGCGAGCCTTCCGCCAAGCTGATATCGCGGCCTCAATTCAAACCGTTCGAGATGGCGATACGGCTGTCGATTATTTGTCGGGTGCAGGGGAATATGCGAATCGCGATCGCTATCCCCTACCAACGATTATCCTGCTGGACCTTAAGCTGCCTCGTCGCTCTGGTGTCGAAGTGCTGGAATGGATTAAGCAGCAGCCGGTCATTCGGAGAATTCCGGTAATCATCCTAACCTCCTCGCGCGAGAGTATGGACGTCGATCGTTCTTACGACCTAGGGGTGAGTTCATATCTTGTAAAGCCTGTTAACTTTAATTCACTACTACAAATGTTTGTGGCACTCAATGATTATTGGCTAAAACTCAACGAGTATCCTTCGGTACCGCTCATGGGATAGACAGTAGGAAGTCAACCGTAGAAAATGGGTGACTGGTAATCGTAAGGAACCCATAGCCAATAGCCGATAATCAACGGTCAGAAGCCAGATATCGATTAATGGAGTTAACGCGATCGCTACAGCGCATCTTACTGATTGACGACGATCCTAATGATCGATTGTTAGCAATTCGGGAACTTAAAAATGAGTTTCCCGATGTTCAGGTTCAAGAAGCCCTTAATTGGGACGAAATTTTTCAGGCATTTGCTGATGATGAGTTTGATTTGGTCATCACTGACTATGAATTACATTGGGCGACTGGGTTAGAAGTTCTACAGTCAGTCAAAGAGCACGACATTGAGCGACCCATCGTCATGTTCACCGATTCTGGCACCCAAGAAATTGCTGTAGAAGCAATGAAAGCTGGACTGGATGACTACGTACTAAAATCACCCAAACATCGCATCCGTTTAAGTCAAGCCGTTCGTTCTGTTTGGGAGAAGGCTCAAATTCGCCGTAAAGCTTTAGAGCTAGAGTTCCGGCTGCAGTTTTTACTCGATGAGCTCAAGGTCGGCGTATTTCGGTCCACATTGGACGGGCAGCTGATTGAGGTGAGTGATGGGCTGCTTCAACTTTTAGGTCTTGACTCTTTGGCACAAGCCCAAACATTCTTTCAATCACGACTACAGCTGAGTACGCTTAGGAATGCGGCTGCGATGCAGCGGCATCGCGAGATTAAGCTCAACGGCTCGGCAGACCAACTACGCTGGCTGCAGGTCAGTGAAGCTCCGGTTCCTTTTGGTGATCAGTCTTTTGTAGATGGGTTGGTCAGTGACATTAGCGAACGAAAGCAGGCCTCAGAAGTCATGCGATCGCTCAACCAAGCATTAGAAGACCGGGTTGAAGATCGCACGGCCCGCTTGAAACGGCTAAATCATGAATTGAGTATGTTTGCCTTTTCGGTATCCCACGATTTGCGATCGCCCATTCGCCAAATTAACGGCTTCGTAACGCTGCTAGAGCAAGAGCTATCATCAGCTACTGTAAATGAAACTGTGTGCCACTACCTGCAGCAAATTAGTCAACTGACAGAGCGTTCAGGCAACATGATTGATGACCTGCTGCAGTTTTCGCGGACAGGGCGGGCTGAACTGCAGTATGTCTCTGTCGATATGAATCGCTTGGTGCAGGAGACAAAGCGACAGATTGAGCTGCAGGCGGCAAATCGAACCATTCGCTGGCAGATTGAACCGCTGCCCCATATTCCAGGCGATCTAAATCTGCTACGAAAAGTCTGGCAAAACCTAATTGAAAATGCCGTTAAGTACACTCGCCCTAGAGAGCGAGCTGAGATTGCGATCGAAAGTATTGTCGGGGAGCAAGAAACTATCTTTTCCATCCGCGACAACGGCATCGGCTTTGACGCAAAAGATACTAAATATCTGTTCGGCGTGTTTCAACGGTTGCCGAACGCCGAACCCTTTGCCGGGACGGGAATTGGACTAGCCAATGTGCAGCGCGTCATCCATCGTCATCAGGGTCGTCTCTGGGCGGAGGGCGAGCGCGATGCCGGGGCAACTTTCTATTTCGCTTTACCTTCAACTCCGGCAAACGGCTAAAAATAGAGTGCTGAAAGCTAAATAGAATGCTAAACGCTGTAGCTGTCGCTATCTAAACAATTGAATCAAGCCGCATTCAGATGTTCCGTACAAGGCTGAAGAGCAGTCTAGGCGATGGGGCTGCAGCCAAAAAACAATCTACACGTTTTAAATTGAAGCTTTTAGTCAAATCGAAACAAAACCTTAAACTTTTGCTTTGAGACCGCTATGTCTTTCGGAGGCAAGAGAGTATATTCGATGCAATTTTTTACAATGGTGCCAGTTTAAAAACCAAATCTGGCTGCATCAGAAGTGCTAATCGAAACGACTAGGACCCTTAAAGCCCTTGTCTATCAAGACCTGATCTTCTGCCTGCACCTTTTAATCTTTACCTTTCGCCATAGCGATCGCTGGTAGCTGCTTTATAAAGTGCCTTTGCTGGATTGACATAATTACATGCACACTTTCATAGACTCGATTACACAAAACCGTTCTCTGACCTCAGCGCTCCAAATTATTTTTTTGGAAGACGATCCGGTAGATTGTGAGCTGATCGAAGCAACCCTAAAAAATGGCGGTATTGAAGGTGAGTTTATTCGCATAAATAATCGCCGAGAATTTTTAGAAAGTTTAAATCAGCGTCAACCTGATTTGATTTTGGCCGATTACGTTTTGCCAAGATTTGATGGTCTAGAGGCGCTTGAGATAACTAAAAATATTTGCCCTCAGGTGCCATTTATTTTGGTCTCTGGCGTGTTGGGCGAAGAGCAAGCCATCGAGGCTATGAAGCAAGGGGCCGCTGACTATGTCCTCAAGCAACGCCTGGAGCGACTGCTTCCTGCCACTCAGCGAGCCATCCGAGAAAGTCGCGAGCGGCAAGAAAGACAGCGGGTTGAAATCGCCCTAAAGCAAACGGATGATTTGCTGAGGGCTATCGTAGATGAGTCCCCAGTTGGCATCATTACGCTGGGTCGTGACAGACGAGTAATGACCTGGAACACTGCCGCTGAAAAGCTCTATGGCTGGTCCGCAGATGCCGTTGTCGATCTTTCTTTACCGACAATTCCAAAATCGCAACAAGCCGCTTGTGATTTTTACTTTAACCAGGTCTGGCAAGGCAGAACCGTCTCGAATCAAGAATGTCAGCATTTGAGACAAGACGGAACGTTGATTGATGTCGGCTTGTCAATGGCCCCCTTACACGATGCCAATGACGCGATTTACGGTGCCGTTATGGTGGTCAGAAATATCACTGAACGTAAGCGAACTGAGGCCCAGCGACTAAATCTATTAGAGCAAGAAGTTATCGCTCAAGAAGCGGTTGAATCTGCCAATCTTCTCAAAGATGAGTTTCTAGCTGTGCTTTCCCATGAGCTAAGAACGCCTTTGAATGCCATTGTGGGATGGATCAAGCTGATTCAAAGAGGCAATGTGAAGCCAGCTGTTTTGCAGAAGGCACTGGCTACCATTGAACGGAATGCGATCGCCCAAACGCAACTAGTTGAAGACTTACTAGACATTTCTTGTATTATGCAAGGCCAAATTAGCCTTCATATTCAGTCTGTTGATGTTAATGTACTAATTCGCGCCACAATTGATACTTTGCGTCCGGCCATTGAGGCAAAATCGATTCACGTCAGCCATGATTTAGCTCCGGATGTCGGTCTTATTGCAGCTGATCTAAATCGCCTACAGCAGGTTGTATGGAACTTGCTCTCAAACGCGATTAAGTTCACTCCAGCTTCTGGCCATGTGCGCATTTCTTCAAAGGTGGTTGAAGGGCGCTTACAGATTCAAATGGCCGATTCGGGTATTGGTATTGCCCCCAATTTTCTGCCTCATATATTCGACTACTTTAGGCAGGCAGATAGCTCGTTTACGCGATCGCAAGGTGGATTGGGGCTGGGCCTTGCTATTACTCGTCGTTTAGTCGAATTACATGGTGGAACCATTCACAGTGAAAGTCCCGGCCCGAACCAGGGCACCACTTTTACCGTAAATTTCCCCAGGCGCACCGCTCCAGCCGATAGCCAAATAAATTCCATGCCGGCTGTAACTATGGCCAATTTGCAGGGAATTAAAGTGCTGGTTGTTGATGATGAGGCGGATTCACGCGAACTGATTGCGGTTGTCCTAGAGCAAGCTGGCGCACGGATTGAAAGGGCTGAAAGTGCCCAAGCTGGATTAGCGGTTTTGGAAAACTTTCAACCTCACCTGATTATCAGCGACATTGGCATGCCGGAAATTGACGGCTATGATTTTCTTCGAATGGCACGCTCTTCGGATAATCGACGGCTAAGCGATGTACCAGCGATCGCCCTTACTGCCTATGCTCGGGAAGAAGATCGGCAGCAGGCTTCGATCGCGGGATACCAGACTCATATAGCCAAGCCTTTCGATATTCAAGAGTTGGTAAATGTCGTTTATCAACTTATTCATCCGACCGAATGACTGTTTGGCGCCAACATAGCAGTCATCAATGTAGTCTAATCAAAAGATTCGACCGTGAGATCTGGCAGCCCAGTCAAATCCTCAGATTCTGGGGGAGCTTCTTGCTGAGGCAAGACAAGGTTGAGCGACTGAGGCCGGCAGGTGACTGTAACAGGCGTCTCTCCAAACATTTCACCATCCAATACTACTTTCTGCGGAGGCTCAGTTTTGACTGTGACCTGTTTGCTGCGAAAGAAGCCAATGCCGTCGCGCTGAGCAGCTTCGTCACTAAGGGCAGAGCGAAACAGCTCATAGGAAGCGGCCAAGGCGCTGCCCACGCCTTCAGGAGAAACAATGGTGACGTCTAATGAGCCATCTTCGGCGGAGACTGTGGCTGGACCTTGAGCCAAAATTGAAGTTGGCGGTGCCATATTGGCAATCGTAACCGCACAAGCTTGAACAGTCAGCACTTTTTCATCAGCTTCGATAGTGGCTTCAAAAGATTCCATTTTGCGAAGCTGCCGAATACCGGCGGTCGCGTAAGCTAAAACGCCCAAGCGATTTTTAGTATCTCTAGAAGCGCGCTCGACGACAGCAGCCTCTAAGCCAATCCCGGCCAACAGCACCATGGGAGAGTCATTGCATAAAGCAGTATCGATCCCCTGGGTTTCGCCATTTATGGCAACCCGGCAAGCTTCTTCCAGATTGGTAGGAATGCCAATAGCTGAGGCCACTGCGTTGGCAGTTCCGCGAGGAATAATGGCCAGCGGAATCGAGGAGTTAACTAGCGCTTCGGCAGCGGCATTAACAGTTCCATCGCCCCCTGACACGATCACTAAGTCAACCCCTTGTTCCACAGACTGCGCCGCTAAGACGTTTGCATCGCAATCCGGAGATGTTTGGTAAACTGCCAGGTCAAAAGCCGCTTCTAGACTTGATTGGATGAATGCTAAATCAGCTTCAGCATCGCCTTGTCCTGAAACTGGGTTAAAAATCAAATGGGCTTGCCTGGACATTTTTATCTTCAATCCCGCGAGATTCAAAAACTTACATCTATGTTCTGGCAAAAATAAACTCGTTGCAGTCTTATCTTAAACAGCCGCTGAATGCCTAGACCATTCCTTACGATACTGCTTGGTCTCAGTCTCGACTTTTACAAAAGCGTTAGTGTCACAATTTATTCGCCATCTCGTTCAGCCCAGAATTACCCGGTCATAGAACCTCACCTCGCCTCTCCTTCAACAGGAGAAGAACCAGACCTCGGCTGAATTCGAGTCGGGTGAGGAATGCAGCCGAGGGCTAAACCTCGCCTTGAGAAGGAGAAGTGCCGCAGGCGGTGAGGTTACTCGCGCTGCGCAAAGTCCAGAGTGTATGTAGGGCATCGCTTCGAGGGAGATTTAGCCCGTCACCATCCGGTGGCGAAAACTTCGGGACACTAACCAAAAGCTTTATTCCGGTGAGATGCGTCGATAGCGAGCTTGAACTCCCATATGAATACCATAGGCAATCAATCCGAGTGCAACAATTGCCATCAGAATTGCTCCAAATGACTGCTGCTGAATTGCCTGTAGGGCTCCCTCAGTTGTCTTGGCCTGATTAGGATCAGCCGAGCGTGCTGCCTGAACAAAAAAGTAGCCCACAATAAGAGAAACAATTCCCTTTGAGGCGAGACCAAATCGACCAATCCGAATTGCCCAGGTTTCTTCCGCTGAACTCATCTGATGAAGCTTTAGCTTTTTGCGAAACTTGGTTTTAACACCTCGATAAATGCAGTAAAACCCATAGCCAGCACTGGCAGCCCCAACCAGGCCAACTAACCATTGTCCAAAGGGCTGAGCCAATAAAGTAGCCGTTTGCTGGCTACTAGAGCTACCACCACCAGAGGACGAACCACTGCTGAAAACAAGCCGAAAAGCTGAAAAAGCTAATGTCGCGTAGATGAGTCCGCTGGCCGCATAGGAAAGGCGTCGCCCAATTGTTCCAGCTCCTTCCTCATCATTCTCTGGATCATAAATTGTCTGGATAAATCGCCAAACAACATACCCCACTAAACCAACACCGACTAAAAATAACAGCACAGAACCTAACGGCTGATTAGCGATGGTCTCGAAAGCACCTTGAGAACCTGTGACTTTACCACCCCAGTTGAACGCCGCTTGCACAGCCAATATACCGACTATGCAATAGACGATGCCCTTGGCCGCATAGCCAAATCGAGCAAATCGTTCAATCCACTTATCTTTACTATCCTTAGAAGAACGAATACTTTTTCTGACTGGCGTACCCATAATGACCTCACTTGCGAAATATAACAAAACGAAAAAAATGGCGAAATGGCATCATCAACAAACTCTCTTTGCAAACATTTCGGAAAAATGTATTAGCTGAATCAAGGATAATTTTTATATTTATTGATAAACCCAAACGGGAATATTCAACAGCGGTCTCCAATATTCCAGAAAACTAAGCACTGTAAAAAACTGCAAACTTTAAGTTTTAATCCAAAACAAAACACCAATCGAGCAGCGCTAAGTTTGAAGCGCTGATAGACACCATCTAAGGTGCTTCAGACATCAATAGACGTACTCAATCCGGCATTAGTCACTTCAGAATCACATATCACCGTTACTACCAGTAAAATTAGTGAAGTTTATTTTAAGCAAACCTTCATCTTTCTATCGTAAGAAAGAAATATCCATGATTACCTATCTTTCGAGAGGTTCTAAGTATTGAGGCGTTTTTATGGTTAATTTCAGGAAAAAGCTTCAGGCAGTCATCAGACTCAAAGCCGAGAAATGGATAAAAAACCAATTTGGGCAAAAGCTGACTTTGCTATTGTATGTAAACTGGAGTCCCTTTTATCTAAAGTGATTTGAACCAATATCAGTCCGAAAATTAATTTCAAGTCGGCATAGCGATCGCTAACATAGTGAGTCTACTGGACTCATCGCATCTCTCCTAAAACTGCTTGTACTCTCAAACTATTGATCTACCGATAACGTAGCCTAAAACATTGGCTCACGAAAACAAATGACTGCCAACGAGTGGCATCAATTTTCTTCTGCAGATAGATGAATAATTAGAACTATTTCCTTACGCTTGTATAGGTATAGATTGTGTTCACATTGCATATGCAGTTGCTGAAGAACCGATGGATGTGACATTAAATTCATGGAATCGCGTAGTTTGTCACTTATACGCTTTTATTTTTGGCGATCTTGTTGAAAAACGCTGAACTCGTTTGGCAAAAGTAGCCGTTAGACAAAATGATTAGTTCTAAAACTTACGTAGCTTGAGTGAATTTTATGAAAGATTGGTTACAGGCTTTATCTCAGATAACAAGTTCCATTGACCACTGTATTGATAAAGCCAGAGGGCAAATTGCTCACGCTTTGGGCATTGCAGATCCAATTCGGATTTTGCCTTATTGGGGATATGGGACTCCACAGAAACTATTGGTGAAAGGGCGAGTTTTGAAGGATGAAGGTGTCAAGCTTAAAGAGAAAGAGCCTTCATTAATCGAAAATGTTTGGAACATGTATAAACGGTTTGCTACTGATGAAGTTCCCAACGCCCGCGTAAAGGTAGATTTAGGAGAGCTACATCAGAAAGTTGCGACAAATAAAGAGGGATTTTTTGAGCTTGAATTTCAAGTGGATTTGGATTTGGAGCATGAGCAACTATGGTTGCCCGTCAAGCTATCTCTCTTAAACTCTGACACTTCGGAAGACGATACTTTGAATAAAGCTGAAGTGATGGTCGTGCGAGAAAAAGCCCGCTTCGGCGTCATTAGCGATATTGATGACACCATCGTACACACGGCAGCAACCGATTTATTAAAAATGATTCGTATCGTCTATTTAGGCAATGCGGAGTCGCGGCGTCCGTTTGAGGGAGTCGCTGAATTTTATCAAGCACTTCAGAAGGGAAAAGAACAGGAAAATAATCCAATTTTTTATGTTTCTAGCAGTGCTTGGAATATGTATGATGTATTTGCTCAATTTATGACGCTTAACAAAATTCCTAAAGGGCCGCTTTTTCTAAAAGATATTGAACTTGATTTAGTAACACTATTTTCATTCGACCATGAGGCACACAAGGTAGAGCAAATTCAACCTATCTTCGCAAGATTTCCCACCTTGCCCTTTATTTTAATTGGCGATAGTGGTCAAAAGGATGCTGAAATCTACGTCAACTTAGCTAAGCAGCATCCTGAACGAATCTTAGGAATTTTAATTCGTGATGTTGTTCCCAATAACGCTAAGAGACAAGAGGAACTAAAAGAATTAGCGAAGGCGATCGCATCGACGACTACTCAATTTTTTATATTTCGAGAGACTCAAGAGGCGATCGCGTTTGCCGCACAGCAAGGCTGGATTTTGGAAGAAGACATCTTATTTAAAAATTAGTCCAGTCATGGTTTGCACTGTTGCTTAGCTTATTTAAGTAGGTCGTGCCCCAAGTTCATCAGTGAATAGCGCCAATTACTGTCTTCAATATTGCCAGAGGGCTTTTGAGCAATGTGCCGATGAATATAACTATTAACCTTGTTGGTAGTCCCTAACCTGTAAAGATGCATTGTAGTGGTGGATGAAATACCAGATTGCGCCAATGTGATTTTCGACCTTTTTTGAGAAGGATAAGGTCTTGCGTACCAACCTGGAGACCCGCTGACGCAGCGTGCAGTTGAACCGCTCGATATGATTGGTTTGACCGCTATCTTTGCCGACTGCCCGATGACGCTTGCTC
>JBCCJU010000184.1:0-10862 GCA_039027715.1 Cyanobacteria bacterium P01_C01_bin.120 | reverse complement strand
CCGGATTTAAATCCCATTGAGCATCAATGGTTTGTTTTGAAAAACCGCATGCGAAAACAGATTCAGTCTGGCCAACCCTTTCGGCAAGTCGTTGACCAAGCTTTCATTGACTGACCGGATCTATCCACGGATTGCTATAAAGCGGCGATTGAATGAAAAATTGATGAATTAGCTACAATCTAGAGAAAATCAATCTCACGATAGAGATATCTCTATCTATCGACGCCTAAGCTCACGAAGCTCAGTCTGAGATGAGTTGGATCGGTGAAATGATGGCTTTTTAGGGCAAGCCATGAATAGAGGCCAAACCCCTGGCATGACCAGCACCGACATAATCGCGGCTCCCTGCTTCATGAGCCAAGAGAGCCATGGGGAACCGTACGTGAGCGAAGCAAAGATGGCGGAACCGGAGCACCTCGTCGACATCCGATGAATCAACGCAATTTCATATTGTTAAGCAGGTGCATAAGGGTAATGACTGCTATTCGACTATTCAACAGCAGTCAATATTTTTGCCTATTTGCTTACAGGTAAGAGCTGACAATATAGCAGTGGAGCGCGTTATCTAACCGCAGTCCCTCGAAAGTCGACATACTTATGCCCGTAAAATCGGTTAAGGCTGGACTGCGGCCAATATCAACGGCAGCTTTTAATTACTTGAGCAGCTATGGGATTGATTAAATTGAGAACCTGGGAGTTGAAGACGTCTCACTTTCAGTGGCGGCCTGGGCATTGGCGCCGGCTAAACGGGTAATGCGAGCGCCGAGTTTTGCCAGCTTATTTTCTAGCTGTTCATAGCCGCGGTCCAGGTGATTAAGGCCACTCATGACGGTTTTGCCGTCGGCCCCCAAAGCCGCCAAGACCAAAGCTGCAGAGGCCCGCAAATCGGTGGCCATCACCGGTGCCCCAGACAGCAGTGGCACGCCTTGAATCACGGCACAATTGCCGGTAACGCGAATGTTTGCGCCCATACGGTTAAACTCCGCAGCGTGGCGCAAACGATTTTCAAACACCGTTTCCGTAATCAGGCTGCTGCCGTTACTGAGGGTCATTAGCGCCATGAACTGTGCCTGCATATCGGTAGGAAAACCAGGATAGGGCAGGGTTTGAATATCGGTGGCTAAGATTTCGTGCCCAGGAATAATTTTGATGCGGTTGGGCGATTCCACAACGACTTTGGAGCCAGCCTCCTGCAGTTTGGCAATAACAGCGCTGAGATGCTCGGGCACCACAGGCGCCAAACTGATTTCTGAACGGGTGATGGCTCCTGCAATCAAGAACGTTCCAGCTTCAATGCGATCGGGCACGATCGCATAATCTGCACCATGAAGGCTCGGCACTCCTGAAATGGTCAGCGTCTTAGTGCCTACACCGCGAATTCGGGCCCCCATAGCCCGGCAGAAATTAGCCAAATCAGCCACTTCTGGCTCTTGCGCCGCATTGTCAATAATCGTCTCGCCGTCTGCCAAAGTAGCCGCCATCATCAGCGTCTCAGTGGCGCCCACGCTGGGATAATCCAGGTATATTTTGGCCCCCTGTAACCGCTTGCGAATGCCAGGAATGCAAGCGTGCACAGTGCCATGTTCGATTTGGACATCAGCCCCCATCGCCTGCAGACCGCGCACATGCAGTTCCACTGGGCGGGCCCCAATTGCACAGCCACCTGGTAACGGAATCCGCGCCACTCCCATCCGCGCCAGCAGGGGGCCAATCACAAAAAAGCTGGCTCGCAGCTTGCTAACGATGTCATATGGAGCTCGCGTATGGCTAATATCACTCGGATCAAGTTCTAAAAAATCGTCATCGCGTTTCACTTTGACGCCCAGCGCGGTCAAAACGCCCATCATGCGCTCAACATCGACCAAATCGGGAACATTCCGTAAACGACAGGGCTGGGAGCACAATAAAACCCCGGCCATCACTACCAAAGCCGAATTTTTGGCACCGCTGATGGAAACTTGGCCAGTCAACGCTTGCCGACCCCAAATTTCCAGAACTGAGTTATCTGCTTCGTGGGAATCAGACATCTGCTTAATACCGGTGGCTGTAACGATGGGTTTATCCTCCAAAAAACCGAGCGAATCGACTTAGATGTAAATTTTCGTCTAGATTCTACTTGATTCAACCATCTTTCTGAACATTTTGTGTTGGCCCAGTAAAAAATCATTCCTTAGCTTAGCTGATGCAAAATTGAGAATTCGAATGAGCGGTTGACTAGGAGGTCGCTCTTAGGGCACTGTATAAGACTGCGGTTGTTGATTACGATTGATAACTAGCGGCAAGCCAGCGGAACTGGCGGAATTGGTAGACGCGCTAGATTCAGGTTCTAGTGTTCGCAAGAACTTCCGGGTTCAAGTCCCGGGTTCCGCATTGTTAAGTGAAATTTCAGTGTTGTGATCGTTGAGCCCTGAATGCTTCACCAGTGGATGTTTCAGCCCTCAGACTTAAAACCCTGGCAGAAATTAATACCTATCACGTAAGATTTTGACCTTTAGGGAGTTGCTTGAAAATAGCGTACCCAGTCGTTGGGCTTTGGTAGTGCCAGACCCTGACAGTCACTTTGTGCTTTGGGTGGGTTATTTAGATGCAAATCCCTTACCCAATAGCGTATTCCAAGGCTTTAGGTCTTTTGATTTACTTAAAAACCTGACGTGGCCACGATCGCATCAGGCCAGCAAGATTAACGATGTTTGATGAATTGTGCAGACAGCGATTAGTTTTCTGTAAGGTATGGAGAGTCGCTGAGCAACATGGTGTTGACGAGCCTTAAAAATCCCTGGGTCAAGACGTTGCGTAAGCTGCATCAGGTCAAATATCGACGACGGCAGCAGCAGTTTTTGCTTGAGGGAACGCATCTGGTGCAGGCGGCAATCGCCACCCAATATCCGCTGCAGGCTGTATGTGCCACCGCTCTCTGGCAGACCCAGCAGTCCAGTCTTTGGCAGCAGCTTGTGGCTCATACGGAGCGCCAGGAAATCGTCAGTCCTGAAGTGTTGGCAGCGATCGCCACCACCCAAACTCCTGATGGCGTCGTAGCGATCGCCGCCACCCAGCCACCCCGTCCGGTTCCAGCCGTACCTCAACTCGGCCTCGTTTTAGAAAACGTTCAAGATCCGGGAAATGTTGGCACTCTGATACGGACGGCGGCGGCGGCGGGCAGCGATGGTATTTGGATGAGTCAGCACAGCGTTGACTTAACCCATCCCAAGGTACTGCGAGCGTCAGCAGGTCAATGGTTTCGAATGGCGATGCAAACAGTTCCGGAGCTATCCGCCCAAGTATTAGCGTGGCGCGATCAGGGTTGCCAGGTGTTAGCGACCGCATCAGTCGCGGCTCAGCCCTACTGGGAGGTAGATTTTACCTGCCCCACGGTGCTGCTGTTGGGAAACGAGGGAGTGGGGTTATCGGCATCGGCGATCGCCCATGCCGACCAAACCATTATGATTCCGATGATCAATGACGTGGAATCTTTGAATGTGGGGGTGGCGGCAGCCATTTTGCTGTTTGAAGCCTGCCGTCAGCGTCAGTTGCACTCTCGGCCAGGAAATTTTCAGGCGTGAAATAGGCCGCCGCATTTTGCTGTGCTTCAGCGTCAGCTCAGCATGTCCCTATGCAAAAAGTCTTTTGTGGCACGACCTGACATCCGACAAAATGGCTGCAGCGATGACGGCTTGTCTGCCAACAAAATCCTTTAAAGCTCTGGATGAGGATGGTTTTCCGTTGACATAAACTGCTCAATGTCCTGCACCGCATCGTCCAGTTGACTGCCAATATCAACTAGCTCAGAGTGAGGCGGGGCGGGCGGGCGAAGGTCAGCTTCCTGAGAAGCGTCGGCGGCCTGGCAATCCGTCTGACGGGGAGCGGTTTCGTCGGCAGCTTCCGACTTAAACACGGCTTCTAACTCATCAAGAGCATCGACAAATTTGTGGGCGGCTTGACGCCGGCTGTCTGGCGACTGATGGTTCATAGCTTCTCAACAAATCTAAATCCGCTCTGATGGTTCAAGCAGGCAAATCAACACAGTCTTAACAAAAGCACCTTCAGGACGCCATCACTGTAACTCTAAACGCATTTTGATTCAGCCCATCATCTAAGCCCAGCATCTAAGCCCAGCATCCGATGGGAAGCACCGCGCTCTCCAGAGGTCATAGCCCGGCAAACGGCTTAGCGATTAGCCAAGTCAGTGCTTACAAAATGCCCAGAATTTGTGAAAGAGGGCACGCTTCATTGATAAAAGTCACGGAACTTGTTTTAATTTTTCCCTGTGGTCAAGAATAGAAAGGCTGTTTAGGTAAGTGATGTGAAATACCGATTTTGCTTGCCAAACCGTCAAAGACTGTCATCATTTAGCGGCCCATTGGTTCGCTAGCCAGGATTTCCGTTCCTAGCTAATGAAATATAAACGGACGCAATTGTGCTTATTCCTTGAGGTTTCTAGCATTATTATTAATGATGCGCCCTAATTTTTAGAGTGTGCTGCAATTTTAGGAGAGTGTTGTGAGTCAGGCCTTTGACTACGATTTAATAATTGTTGGTGCGGGAGTTGGCGGCCACGGAGCCGCGATTCATGCGGTTCGTCGAGGGCTTAAAACGGCGATTATTGAGGCGGCGGATATGGGGGGCACCTGCGTCAATCGCGGCTGTATTCCTTCCAAAGCTCTGCTGGCCGCATCAGGGCGAGTTCGCGAACTGCGCAACGAGCACCACCTGAAATCTTTAGGGATTCAAGTGAACGGGGTGTCTTTTGAGCGTGAGGCGATCGCTGACCACGCCAAGAATCTCGTTAGCAAAATCCAGGGCGATATGACCAACAGTCTGAAGCGACTGGGCGTTGATGTAATTCAGGGCTGGGGCCGACTGGCTGGTGAGCAAAAAGTGGTGATCACCACTGAATCAGGAGATCAGACCATTACCGCCAAAGACGTGATGCTGTCTCCTGGTTCCGTGCCCTTTGTGCCGCCCGGCATTGAAATTGACAATAAGACTGTTTTCACCAGCGATGGCGCGTTGAAGCTAGAGTGGCTGCCGGAGTGGGTAGCCATCATTGGTAGCGGCTATATTGGCCTGGAATTTTGCGATATTTACACCGCCCTGGGCTCAGAAGTCACCATTGTGGAAGCGCTGGATCAGGTGATGCCCACCTTTGACCCCGATATTGCCAAAATTGCCCAGCGAGTCCTAATCGGGCCGCGCCCGGTGGAAACCCGCGCCGGGGTTCTGGCGATGAAAGTGACGCCGGGTTCACCTGTCGTGATTGAACTTGCTGATCGTGAAACGAAGGAAGTGGTCGATGTGTTGGAAGTGGACGCCTGTCTCGTGGCTACTGGGCGGGTGCCTGCTACTAAAGATTTGGGCCTAGAACGGGTTGGGGTCGAGAGCGATCGCCGGGGCTTTATCACCGTCGATGATGAGCTGCGGGTCTTGCGAGATGGTCAGCCCGTGCCCCATTTGTGGGCCATTGGCGACGCTACTGGCAAAATGATGTTGGCCCACGCGGCTTCCGCCCAAGGCGTTGTCGCAGTCGATAATATTTGTGGCGAGTCCCGTACGGTGAACTACCGCAGTATTCCCGCCGCCGCCTTTACTCATCCTGAAGTTAGTTTTGTTGGCATGACGGAACCGCAGGCTAAAGCCCACGCCGACGAGCAAGGGTTTACTATTGCCACGGTGAAAACCTATTTCAAGGGCAACTCTAAAGCCTTGGCAGAGGGCGAATCGGACGGTTTGGCCAAGGTCATTTATCGGCAAGATACCGGCGAAATTTTCGGGGCACACATCATTGGTCCCCACGCCTCTGACCTGATTCAAGAAGCGGCGAATGCGATCGCTCAGGGGCAAACTGTCACGGCTTTGTCCTATTGTGTTCATACCCATCCCACGCTTTCAGAAGTGATGGATGAAGCGTTTAAGCGCGCTGTTGTTAGCGCATGAGGCCTGTGTCCATGGAAATTCGTCGTCGGCCACCTTATCCCGAGGTGTCTGTGCAAAGCTTGACCTACAGAATCAAGGCTCCTGGTGCTGAGCCGCAAAATATCCTGGAAAAAATTGTTTGGCAAAAAGAGCGAGAAATCACTCGATTACGCCAGCAAATGCCCCTGGCCGATTTGCAGCGAGAAGTGTTGAGTGCACCCCCCACCCGAGATTTTCTGGCCGCTCTGCAGCAGAGCGATCGCACTCCAGCCCTCATTGCCGAAGTCAAAAAGGCCTCCCCCAGCCGGGGCGTCATTCGCGAAGACTTTGAGCCAGTGGCGATCGCTCAGGACTATCAGGCAGGCGGCGCCGCCTGTTTGTCGGTGCTGACAGACGAAACTTTCTTTCAGGGCAGTTTCGATTACTTATCGGCAGTGCGAGCAGCAACGGAAATTCCCCTCCTGTGCAAAGAATTCATTATCTATCCGTACCAGATGTATCTGGCGCGGGTCCGAGGCGCCGATGCGGTGCTGCTGATTGCCGCAATTTTAAGCGACGAGGATCTGCGCTATTTCACCAAAATTGCCCAGGCCTTGGGCATGCGCACGCTTGTTGAAGTGCACACTCTGCAGGAACTGGATCGAGTGCTGGCAATTGAGCCGATCCGACTAATTGGCATCAACAACCGTAATTTAGAAACCTTTGTCACCTCCCTCGAAACTACTGAAAACCTCATGGCACAGCGACGCGAGGCGATGCAATCGCGTGCTTGCTTTATTGTTAGCGAGTCGGGCATTCATCAGCCTACCGATGTGACGACTGTGCAAACGGCTGGCGCCCAAGGCATCTTGGTAGGAGAATCCCTAATGCGGCAAGCTGATCTACAGCAGGCGATCGCCGCCCTATATGCTTAACGCGCTTTTTTAACGTCTACAGCAGCCTGTTTCCTCTTATCCATGAATGAGCCGCTCCCCTTGCCATCGCACGTGCATTATGAGCTACTGCTACAGCTGTTAGAGCAACAGACGCTCTTTGCCGCCTACGAGCACCCCCATCTAAAAAATGAAGTGAGTGGACTCATTGTTACTCTAAGAAAGGCGCTTTCACAGCAGCGGCAGTTGGAAGAAGACTGCCAGCGCGCTGGCCTAGAAATCGATTATCGCTGGTCCCTGAACAGTACGCCAGACACCTCGATTAACTGACGATGGCAACGGTGAACAGATAGAAATTAGCCTGCAAAAGCAAGGAATGGGGAAGAAGGAAAACAAACCTATCTGTTCTACTTTCTGCTTGCTCGACCCAAAGCCTTTTAAGTAAGCCTCACTATCATCTCGGCACAGCATCTTTGGCATTTATCCTTAGTATTCACCCGAATATCATTTAATAGCCTCTCTGGCAAAAAATATTTAAACACTGAAACTCTTTTTCAGAATGTGAACGTTTTTGCACAAACAATTTCAAACTTGTGACAATAAAGATGTCAGACGCAAAATCTTATTGATTTCCCAGAGTTGGCTCATACCAATTCTCAATTTTAGAGGGTGGATGCGAAACTGCTTTCATATCGACGCTTTTAGTTTCAACATCTGTAGCTCTAGAAAAGAGGGCCGGTATTGCACATCTGTCCATCAAAGATTTTTCTTCTGTCTCTTTTAAATAAGAATTCGATCAAAGTTTAAGACATGAATCCCTTTTAGGGTGGTTTTTCCAAGCCACTTAAATTCTCAATATTTGATCGAAAGCTTTATTGAAACGAGAAAATTCTTCTTGAGATAGCATCGTCTTTTTGGATGTATTTTCTTGAGAATATTGTCGCTAAAAGAGCGACTTCAAAGAGCTGACGTCAAATTTTTCAGAGTTTTTCTGGTTTGAAATTACTGGGATTGCTGATTAATACTTGGCATTTATCCAGCGTAGAGCTACGCCCAATTTAATTCAGGTAGATAATAATATTGAGGTAAAATCATGCAGGTTCAAGGATTTTTACACGAATACAATCAGGGCGATCGCAACTTTTCTGGCGTAATTCTGCATAACGCCGATTTAAGCAATCGCGATTTGAGCGGCATTAATCTTAGCCATGCCGACCTGAGTGGCGCCAACCTCAGCGGCGCCACGCTGACTCGGGCTAATCTCAAATATGCCAATTTAACCAATGCCAATCTTACCGATGCGGACCTTAGCGGTGCCCGCTTGGAGCAAGTCGAGCTCACTGGTGCAGTGCTCAAGGCAACGACTTTACCAGAGGCGATCGGAGTTTAAGCGGAGCAACGGGCAGTTGAATTTAGCCGCCGCCTGCTCCGGTGGGCGAAGCATTTTGTCGACAACGCAGTGCTGCTAATGCAGTGGGCGTATGGCAAATCAATCGTTTGCTGATATGCTTCGCCTCAATCTTTCAGCATCCCTCCAACCGCCATCAACATAGTCCACGATTTTGTTAAAGGACTATGTTAAAGGACTATCCAGGCGTCCCCGGTTTTGAGTATTCTCCTAAGTGGCTTTTACTCAAATTACTCATGTTAGATCTCACTGGAAAACGTGCTCTGGTCACCGGCATCGCTAATAATCGCTCCATCGCCTGGGGCATTGCGCAGCAGCTGCATGCCGCCGGAGCCGACCTGGGGGTCACTTACCTACCTGACGATAAGGGTAAATTTGCCAAGAAAGTGGGAGATTTGGTAGAGCCGTTGGCCCCGTCCCTGTTTTTGCCCTGCAACGTGCAAAACGATGAGCAGGTCAGTGAAACGTTTCAAGCGGTCAAAGACAAATGGGGCAAGCTTGATATCCTAATTCACTGCCTCGCATTTGCTAATCGAGAAGACCTGACTGGTGACTTTAGCGCTACCTCTCGGGCAGGCTTTCAGACGGCTTTAGACATCAGCGCCTACTCGCTGGTTAATCTGGCGAATGCCGCTAAGCCCCTGATGACTGAGAGTGGCAGCATCGTGACCCTGACCTATCTTGGCGGCGTGCGAGTAGTGCCCAACTATAACGTGATGGGTATTGCCAAAGCCGCACTGGAAATGAACGTGCGCTATCTGGCTGCTGACCTCGGGCCCAACAATATTCGGGTGAACGGCATTTCCGCCGGGCCGATTCGCACGCTAGCCTCGTCAGCAGTCGGCGGCATCTTGGACATGATTCACCACGTGGAAGCGATGGCCCCTCTGCGCCGCACCGTTACCCAAGAAGAAGTGGGGAAAGCTGCGGCTTTTCTGTGCAGCGACTTGTCGAGTGGAGTCACCGGTCAAATCCTTTATGTGGATTCTGGGTATAACATTATGGGCATGTAGGTGACCGATGGACGATCGCGCTCACCGACGCTGATTCACGCTTTTGTCTGCTGGCTGCTCATGGCTTCTGCGGCCCATTGGCCAAAGCAACAACGGCTTGTGGAGAACCATGCTTACCAACTCCCCGACTCAACAGACTTTTATTCCGACTCTGGAAAGCGGCGATCGCCTTACCCGAGCTGAGTTCGAGCACCGCTATCAGCGCCATACCGCCATCAAAAAAGCCGAGCTGATTGAAGGAGTCGTATACGTGGCCTCTCCCGTACGCATTAAGCGCCATGCTGAACCTCATGGTGATCTAATCACTTGGCTCGGGGTTTATAAAGCAGCGACTCCTGGTATCACATTAGGCGACAATGCGACTGTTCGCCTTGACTTGGATAATGAACCGCAGCCCGATGGCTTATTACGCCTGGAAGCTGCCTGTGGTGGGCAGTCACGCATCAGCGACGATGATTACATTGAAGGAGCGCCTGAATTGGTGGCCGAAATCGCCGCCAGCAGCGCTTCCTATGACCTGCACGATAAGCTGCATTCCTATCGCCGCAACGGCGTTAAAGAATACCTCGTATGGCTGGTAGAAGATCGGGCATTTCGCTGGTATGAGCTGCAGGATGGACAATTTGTTGAACAAACAGCCGCTGCCAATGGCCGGTTGACCAGTAAAGTATTTCCAGGCTTGTGGCTGGCCGTGGCGGCGCTGCTATCCGGCGATATGGCCACTGTGCTGGCAGAATTACAGGAAGGGCTGCAGACAGAAGCCCACCAAAAGTTCGCAACAGCGCTGACGGAGCAGCTAAATCCATAACTCAATTGTGGCTATTGGATTCTGGGCCACAGAGATCGTTCCAGCCTCATAAAGATTACAGCGCCACTGGTGCGCCACTGGCGCCGACCCCGACCAGCGAATCGTACTCGCGCGTCATGGCAACATGATGCACGCATAAATTTACTCAACCCACTTGGTTGCTTACGTTATTGGTGGAGTAGTGGTAAGGATGCCAATCAGGCTATGGAGACAAGGATGTGGGTAGGCGATCGCTACGTCGAGCTACACGCCGTTGGTTCTGCGATCGCTGCCCAATAGCAGGCAAATAGGGGCAGAAGCAGCTGGCCAGAAGCCGGGGTTCTGCTATTAAGCTGTGTCTTTGAAAACTCACCGACATAAGAGAACCCCGCTTTCTAATCCACCCGTTACGGAATTGTGCGTTTGCGGGTCATCACGCTGATGTATTCGCCGTTGCGGCCCGTGGGTAGGGGTTGACTCCAGGCGATGCGCTCACAATAGCCAAGGACGGCCATGCGGTTAATGGCGTCGACGAGGGCGCTGTAGTCGCCCAGCAGAATATGGCGCACGCACTCTTGGTTAAAAGTGGGCAGGTTGAATTGAGGAGCCGCTTGAGCGGCCCCGGTGGATGGTTGACACATACGGGTTTATCTCCGTTTTCGGGTTAAGGAAAACGGGGAACTCTCCAGATCCCTGTTTTGAAGCGGTAAGGGCAAGATCGTGGGTACGATAATCCCAGTCATCTCGGCTTACCTCGGCTAAGTTGGGATGATTAGGGGATTTGGGAGGTTGCCGCCTTCCTTTTCCCCGCCTAGAATCATTCCCCGTGGAACAGATAGTACAAGAAGCAATCGCCCCGTACAACCGTATTG
>JBCCJU010000183.1:0-10868 GCA_039027715.1 Cyanobacteria bacterium P01_C01_bin.120 | reverse complement strand
ATCCAATAGACTGTGAACTCTCTCGATAATGCCGATGCAGTCGAGCGAAAAAGTGTGCCCGCGCCATGAACATTGCAGCGTGATCTGCACTGCGTCACAAACTAGGAATTCTGGAGTCTTTCCGGCTAGCTTGGTCATCACCCAACCTCCTTAACTTCAAACGGCAAATCCAACTCCTCACCCCGAACCACCCGCTTCGCCCACGCCTTCGAAACCAGCCGATCCCAGACGAACCCCGCGTCTTTGGCAAGCTGGCAATCGTCACAACCAAACTCAATCAATGCGCCTCGCACTTTTTGCCTTGCTTAACCGCGTACATCGCCATGTCCGCCTCAGTCTCAGTCACGCCAGCCCCAGCAGACACCTGCCCGACCTCACCTAAGCCCTGAACATTTACAAGCGTTTTAGACAGCCTTTCCGCAACTGCTATAGCAGCATTAATGCCGCCGCCCAGTACGATCACAAATTCATCGCCGCTGCGTCGAAATACTGCATCCGATTCACTCCGAATCATCGCAGCAACGGCTTTCAAAAACTCGTCTCCCGCAGCATGACCATACTGATCATTGACCTGCTTGAGATTGTCAGCGTCTACCACCACAAACGATCGCTTATCGCTGGTTGCTTGCCGAGTCACGTAATTTGCCAACGCCCTATGATTGCCAATGCCAGTCAAATAATCTTGTCCCGCTAATTCAGCAAGGCGTTGATTTTCCGCTATTAAATTTGCGGATAAAAAACTGAGTATCAAAAGCGTCTCTGTTGAACTCATAACTTAATCCCCCTGTATTTACAGCCAGATACTTTTTCAATTTTCTGAAGAGTTTCTTGAGAAAGAGTGGAGGCTCCCTTTCTTTTTTCATCTGCAATTAGCCGATACCAATGAGCAGGCGTAAAGCTGCATTCTGAACAAAATTTAGTAACGGTCAAGCCACTGCTCTTCTGAGCTTGCTTGAGCCATTGTTTCAATCCAGGGGCTTTTAGCTTGGCAATGATTTTCATTGATGCTTGCTACTCGCAACTTTCATAAAGCATAATCCGCGGATACATCACTGTCAATATAAAGAGTGAAACATGCGTGTTGACACTTGCGAGTAGCAGAGCGATACTAAATAAGAAAGGACTTAAGGCAGAGGAATACATCATGGTCGCTGTTGTCGCCGAGAAAAATGCTGGGCCAGTTGCTAGGCAGGGCTTAAAAGGTTTGCAGTCGGTCAGTTTGGCTCATTCAAAGCTGGGTCATGACGATGAGGCGATCTGCTATTTAGTTAAAGCCATGCATCAGGTTGAAGCCGAGACGCTAATGGCGTGGGTGGCGATTCCGGCGTGGATTGAGCCCAGTTTGCGGCGGCGCACTGTTGAAAGGGTGGTCAGACTGCATTGCTTTGGGTTCATTGTCCCCGGTCGTGGCGATACGCCGTGGTGGGTTGAGGTGCAAGAAGAGTCTGGTTTTGACGGCGCTAATGCTACTCGCTAGCAGCGAATTTCATTTAGAACGGAGCTTTTTTAAATAATGACTAGAATTCAACATTTGATGGAAGCTTTGCATCACATTAATCAAGCGGGTGGATCGGAGCTTGACTTAGTTCGACGACAACTGCAATTTGCAATTGCGGCAATTTATGAGGCTGACACAAAAGACCTTCGAGGGGTGGCATTGATAGACCGCCTAGATGATGAACAGTTGGCAGCCGCGATCCGCATTAAAGATGAGCGCTTGGAGTTGCACGCCGGACCTCACCTTTCTCCCCAAATTTTCAATTACATTCGCCACCAACGTCCCAGAGTTGCAAGCGTTGAATTTTCGCGACGATCATGAAATACCACTACATTCCCTTGTCTGGTACTCTTTACATCCCCCGACCAAAAGGAATGCCAAGGCAGCTTTGGCAGCACAAGTTTACCGGTCGTCAAGGCTCAACCTGCTGGGATGAGTTGCAATCCTACGTGGATCATCTGAGTACACCGCTGGTTGACTTGGAGGCTCGCATCAGAACCCAGTCACTGCGAGGTGACGGCATTGATGAGAATCTACTGCTCAGGGCTGAATTCTTGCGCCGCGTCATTGGCAGATATGAGATTGTGCTCAAGCATCGGCCCAGCACCAGAAAAGATCTGCGGCTGTATGTCGAGGAAAACCGCAATGCGATCAGGTCTGCCGCCAAGCACATCAAGGCCGACCGTAAGCGGGGCAAGAAGGTCGAGGCTGAGACAGAAACGCTACGGAAAGAGGTGCAGCAAGTCAAGGCGGCGTTTATTCAGCGCGATCGCACCTTGCAGAATGTTTGCCAGCGCATTGCGGAACTGCAATCTGAAGTTGGGCGGCAGCAGGTGACTCATTCACCATACGCACAACGAACGCCGCCAAAGTTGAGTGATACGGCTGGGTTTCCAGCGGCGATTGATGTGTCGTTTAGCAAGCGACAGACGCTGATATTGAACAGTGATGACACAGAGAAGTTTAGGGGGTTTGGGTAATGAAATTTCAACACCCACTACAGTGGCCTACTGCCAAAGCGCGAACACCTGAAACCAAGCGAAAGCCGGGACGATTTAGTAGTGAATCTGAAAAGCGACATTGCTCCCGAAGACCAGTCACTCTTTATGAGGCGTGTCAGCGTCTAAGCTCAGAAGTTCAATCCTGGACAAAGGTAGGGCACCAATGGCGCATTGACCCTGAAAAAGTTTTCATAACCTCCGCGATCAGCGACATTAAAAATGATGGCATGCCTTATAGCAATCGCCGTATGCCAGACGATCCAGCAATCGCTATCTACTTTCACCTCGATGCTGAACTGATGGCGCTGGCGATAAATTCATTTGCATCTATTGAGCAAAATATTGCAGCTGCTGCAGCCACCCTGGAAGCTTATCGAAAACTAGATCGCTATGGAGTAAGCCTGGCTCAGGGGGATTTGATTATTCGCCTTCGACTGCCAGAAAAAGCCACTGCTAGCAATACTTGGTGGTCAGTGTTGGGAGTGCCCATAAATGCTGGTTCAGAGCAGATAAAGAGCGCTTATCGAAAGTTGGTGAAAACGCATCATCCCGATACTGGGGGCGATCGCGCCGCATGGGACAGAGTGCAGTCTGCCTACAAACAAGCAATGCAGACGGTGTCGCAATAAACCCATACAACTTAAAGAGGTAGTAATGGTCGCATATAATTTCAAGCCACAATTTGCGCCTCTGGTTGAATCCGGAGTGAAGCGCCAAACTATTCGAGCACGAGGCAAGCGCCGCCATGCTAGGCCCGGCGAAGCGCTGCAGCTATACACGGGGCAGCGTACTAAAGCTTGTCGAAAGTTGATAGCACCTGACCCAAAATGCACATTAGTTGAGCCACTGATCATCATATTGGATAAAGAAACAGGGCTTGATATCTGGTTTGAAGATCAGCGTCGCTATGCAAGCTTTGACGAACTTGAAGCGATCGCCATAGCTGACGGCTTTGGTTATGAAAAAGACGATCCGCTGGATGAGTTTATTCGATTTTTTGAGCCGCGCTGCGGTGGTGACGGCATGGAATCAGTGCAGATTAAGTGGTGAAGTCAATGACTAAACTTAACCTCACGCCCTCTGGCCTTACAACCACGATGGGAAATGGCGCGAAATCTGGCTTCTCGCTGAAACGGTAGAGGAAGCGATCTCGGCCATTCGGGCACACGAGGGCATCGGCGACGATGTGGCGGTGCATCTGGCGATCGCTCTGCAGCCGCCCGTCAAAGAATTGTGGATAAGTTAGCACCCTAGTGCAGAACCAATATATATAGTTTTGCCTAAGTTGCATGACGAGAGTTGCGGCTTGCTTCTCGCAAAGTACATAATGGCGTTGTATCTGATTTACATGGCAAGAAATGGACGCGATTGCTCGTTTGGAAAATCTTGAATCAGAACTTAGCGCGCTTAAGGCATTGCTGGGCGTGGCTATTGATGAGTGGGTGACGCCTACTGATGCGGCTAAGCTGGTGGGACTGTCCCGATCTACTGTACGGAAATTGATTGACGCTGCTGAGGCCGCTAGGGCGGCTGGACAGGGCTCTCAGATGCAGTATGGGATTCACTACAGGCAAATCCCTGACTCTCACCACTGGCAGGTTGATTGGAAGGCGCTGCAGAGTCTACTGAATAAAACACTGCCGGAAGATTGGGAGGTGACGTGATGCAAGACCCAAACACATTACTTCTTGCCGGTCTTGTCGATGAAGTGGCTCGCCTCATTTCAGTAGTAGAAAAGCTGCAGCCGCAGCAACAACCGGAGTGGATGTCAACAACCGACGCGTTAGAGGCATTCAAAAGGCAAGCGATTTCGCATCGCAAAGAACTGCTCAGCCTCGTCTACATGGAAGTTTTGCCGGTAGATGGCACTCACGTTCGCAATGTCTCTTTAACGCCAGGACGTGCAAGCTACGAGTTTCATGTCGAGCGGTGTATTCCATTAATTGAGACTTACAAAGCGCTATCTCCAGAGGATCGGCAAGCTATTTATGGCAAAGCAGCTTAATCATCTTGATTTGTTCAGCGGAATTGGCGGCTTTGCATTGGCGGCTCAAATAGTTGGCAGCATCCAAACACAGCAGTTCTGCGAGATTGATGCGTACGCTCAAAAAGTTTTGGCCAAGAATTTTCCGCATATTCCAATTCACGATGACATTACAACTTTCTCTGCTCAACCAGGACAATACGACCTCATCACTGGGGGCTTCCCATGCCAAGACGTTTCTAGCGCCAATCCCAACGGGCGAGGGCTGGAAGATGAACGAAGCGGACTATTCTACGAACTCATGCGAATTGTTTGCGAGTGCCGACCCCGTTACGTCGTTTTGGAGAACGTTGCAGCGCTGCTTTCAAAGCGCAAAGGGCGAGATATGGGAGCAGTTCTCTGGCACCTTTCCGAAGGCGGGTATGATGCGGAGTGGCAAGTTATATCGGCGGCGTCAGTGGGTGCGCCTTACCTACGAGAAAGGGTTTTCATTGTTGCCTACCGTCACAGCAAGCGACACTACAACAGGCGCGATAGTCGGCAAAAACGACGTATTTGTGCTGACCAGAAACGGAACGCTGCGGCGTCACATTCAGACAGGGAACAATTGCAGCCTGAGTTTAGGGAGATATGCGGCATTACTTCCGACGGTGACAGCGTCAGAAGATGGCAGGACTCTGCAAGGGCATCTGAAAGGGCGAAAGCGAAAAACTCTAAGCAATCTTGCACCAATAGCGAGATCTCTTTTGCCAACGGTAACTGCAAGGGATTGGAAGCACGGCAGTACAGCCCAGATAGACAAGTCCAGATCAGAGCAACTACCGGATCAATGTGGTGGCAAATTGAACCCCCAATTCTGCGAGTGGATGATGGGTTTTCCGGACGGGTGGACAGAATTAGAGGACTCGGAAACGCCGTAGTTCCTCAGGTTGCAGCAATCGCATTGCGAAGAGTTTTGGAAATCAATCATCAATCTTCAAAGCCGAGTTACGATAAACCTTATCCTGCTGCTGCTTATTGATCCATCGGGAGTAGATGGCGGCATGAACCTCGGGACTATGACCAGCCCATCTAGCAGCAATTGAATCAGAGATGTCGGGATAATTTACGATAATTCTCACGCACCAGGCATGACGCAAATCGTACCGCTCTCCAGTGATGCCCCATGCCCTAAAACGATTAGCGATGCGCCACGATGTATCCTGATGCTTGTTTTCTGGGCGCGGTGAGATTTTGGGCAACTGCCCCTCAAATTGCCATTGCTCCGCCCAGCGCGGGTGAAAGGCTTTTGTCTCTCGTGGCTCTCCTGACTTGGCATCAATTACGATCGCAGTGTACTGATCCACTAATTCGAAATCGAACGACTCAGATGGCCGCAGCCCAAACGCTACGATTCGGGCGAAAATGATGCGCCAAGGATCAGATTTTATCTGCTTATACCACTGCTCTATTTGCTCGTCAGAAGGCAAGTCACGGGGCTTCGTCAGGCGCTTCCCATAGCTTCCTTGGTGTGGCTTCAGATCAATGTCAAGGCCAATGTAGTCAGCCAGTTTCGTCAACTTCTGGCAAGTTTGCCGTCGCTGCCGAGTGTTCTCTGGTGTCTTTAGTACGGCAGACAAGAACAATGCTGAGGATGGCCTGACATCTTGGGGCAGCCGATCAAATACTTCACCACGCCAATACTTGTTGAATGTCCGCTCGCTGCAGTCGGGGCTATCAGTTCGGTGATGTTTCTCGAACTTGTTCACCCACTGAGCAACGGTCTCTGCTGACCTGCTGGGCGTCGAATGCTCATCCCAAGAAAATCGCCCTGTCAACACCGACTGCCATAACTGATGCGCTTTTGCTTCCATCAAAGCTAGGTTGGATGCGCTAGCCTTTCCCTGTGGTAAGTCGTATCGTTTACCCAAGTCATCGCCCGACTTGGGTGGCAGCTTGGAGCAGCGCAAAAATAGCGACTTGACTCCCAGCCGCAACCGAACCGGCACGTTAGCTGCCTTCAATCGCTCATTGATCGCCGCTATTTTGGCCTTAATTTTGTCGTCCGCCGTCCCCAAGTCGTCCCCGTTTTTATCCTATTTTGCTCAGTTTAGCTTGATTTAGCTTGATTATTTTGAGGATATAAAGCAGGTGAGCGCATGAATATACCATCATGCAGAGCTGCGTATGACGTCTGTAACAGTATTTAGATATACAACAGGCTAGGTGTGAATCGAACACACGACCTTCGGTTTAGGAAACCGCTGCTCTATCCCCTGAGCTACTAGCCCTAGCCTTGACTCTTTGTAAAAGACTTTTAATCCAGTGTCAGTTAGTCTTGTGCATTCATTACTTAGTGCTGTATTACACGCTTAAATACAGAGCTTAAATGTGCGCTCTTTTGTTGGATGCACCACCCGCTTAGGAGGCGGTAGATATGTAAGGCTAAGATTCATGTCTGGAGAAAGCTTTGAAGATTGATGATTTGAGGTGTCCCCAAACTATCCCGCCAAGGCTGTTGGGCTATATTTCATCCGGCGCGATCGAAAACTGGCCTTGGCTCAACCCGAAAATCTTTTAAAACATCCTCGAACTCAATCATCGTTGGCTCCTCATCGCCCCACAAAAAACCTGGGGTGATCAACTGAATGCGCGGGATCCACAATTTGCGCTTAGCCTTGCTGCCATCAGACTTGGTTGCGACCACCTGCCGCCAGCCCCACAGCTCTAACGTGCGGCTTTCTTCACTTAGCCACCACTTCACCGCATCAGGGCACTCATCGCGAAACTTGCTGATGTGTGGCTGCCAGTCTTTGCCGCACGCCTGAATGCCTCGGTTGTGGTCCACCAAGATATCGAGAAACCCATACAGATCAGACGATCGCCCCGTGCCGGCGTCGTAGGTCTCGACATTGGCCACCACGGCGCGGATACCCTGGGTGCGCGCGATCGCCCTCAAGACGTAAATCGTCTTGAGCTTGGTACTGGCCTTGCTGAAGCCAGGATTAAGCCACTTGAGTTCTTTGCGCCAATCGGTCTGCAAGGGTCTCATGATTTTTCTCCAAAACTCGTAAATAAGCTGCAATGCAAAAAATCTAATTTTTTGCATTGCAGCTTGTGCACATAGGCTGAAAAGTCTCTGAGTCAAACAGTCGCATTTGCCCAGCTTTTTCTGCTGCCCAGCATTTAGGCACCGGATCCGCCCATCGCCAAGGAAAACCAGCTTTGATCACACGTCGCTCTAGATCTGTCAGCCAATCACCCCACTCTGGATACAGGGCGGCGGCCTCTTCTCTGGCCTGCAAGCTCTGCATCGTCCCGCACATGCATTCTCCAGATCGGCATAGCTCACGAGCGACAGGGTTTTGCGGAGCCTTATTATCGCTGCAAATATTTTGACAATCTGCCTTGGTCCAGTGCTGAAGCAAATTTACCCAGATATTGCTAGAGCCTTTTTTGTCAGGACGAATCGGAGTATTGGCAAAGTTTTTGGCGCGATTATCTGATTCTGCCAGCCTAGCTCCATTAAGAATCAAAATTTTGCGGCCTCGCTTGCGTTGACGGATTTTGCTGAGGACACTTGTTAAAACATCGCGTTTTAGCAAGTGAAACGCGATGGCATGAGCGCTGCGACCTCTGCCAATAAACCCATGCTTGAGGACGCGCTTTTCAAACCTGTCGCCCGCAGAGCCCTCCAGGTAAGGCAATTGAGCGTATTCATTAGCAAACCAACGCACCCAATCGGTAGTTTGCTGAATTCCTGTCCCCGTATGGATGTGCACAACGTGAGTAACAGGAATGTCCAGCGCTTTGGCTGCGTAGTAAGTGGCACGACTGTCATCACCGCCACTCAAAGCAAGAACAACGGCATAGGGAGTGTATTGTGACAGTGCTGACTTCCAAATTTCCTTGCTCGACTCAAGTGGATTTAATGAAGTGATAATTGAGTTATTAGCTGTTTTCATGACTTATTGACCTAAATTCTTTTCCAAAACTCGTAAACAAGCAAATGGCAATTTACGTCGCTGTTGGTTTTTTCCGCGTGGCCTAACTAACGCGAAACGTCCCTGGATTTCCAGCAGTTCCATTGCCTTAAACGTCCATTCAGGCAGAACATAATTTCTATAAGCTCGCTGCCAATCGAGGTAAGGCTTGGCGGCACAAACGCAGATATCCCCCACCTCGGGATACCAGTTGAGCACTTCTAATCTTTCCCGCTCAATTACTTCGTCGTTGTGGCGAATTTTTAGCGACACATTGCCTTTTTCAATTACCCTGGCTTCCACCACAAAGGGTCTTTGCTCATAGTAATAAGTCACTAGATGACCGATATTCGGTATCTTGTTTATTTCATCTGGATAATAGCTAGACCAAATTATTGTCAAAATTCTACCTCCCTAGATCTAGCCGCTTGCTCTTCATTTTTAAGCCTTTCAATTTTGGCTAAAAGCAATTCCCTCCTGCCGTCACCTGCCCACTGATCCATGATTTTGCTTTGCCAATCTCGACCATGAGTGTAGTCATATTCAAGTTTGACTTGTTCCAGGTCATACAACGTTTCAGCATCAATTATCCGTTGTTCATAATAATGTTGGTCTTGGCTGCAGTCGGGTGTGACAGTTAGACCCTGAAGGTTGTCAGGTGAATTTTGCCATGCAGGCCATGCAGGCCATGCAGGGCTATTTTCCTTCGGATCGTTTTGTGTGTTGTGTCGATGCGGACAAATGTCATCGACACAACACACATCACTCAACTCAAGTTTTTGGGCCTGCATGGCCTGCATGGCCTGCATGGAATCAGATTTTGTATCTTCTGCTACATTATTTGTTGCAGAATCGTTACATTCAGGTGTGATTTGAGTCACACTTTTTTCGTCGTTACATTCTGTTACGTTTTTTGTATCTTTTTCGTTATATTCAAGATTTAGTGTGCCAGTTGGAATGCTGCCGGGGTTGTATGGATGCAATGCGCCCCATCGTCTAGCCCATTGTTTAAGTTCAGAAACGCCATTATGGCTAAGTTTAGAAATGTCGCATGTTACTATTCCTGCTTCAGTTTTATCAAAGGTGAATGGCGTGAGTTTCAGATAAACAAAGCGATTGGGGATTGCGCCATCAGACTGGCGTTTAATGTAGTTAGCAGGAATAGCCTGTTTTAGTTCATGCTTAAGGTTGTCGAGTGAAACAGAATTGCGTCCAGTAGCGGCACAATAAGCCTTGTAGCAATCGTAAAAATAAGCAATTTCTACTGTTTGATCATCCAAAAGATCGCTATGATGTGGCTCAACGGGTTTTAGGCATTCTTCAATAAATCCCCATGCGCTAGATGACGAATAAGCGGCTTCAATAAAATATTCTTCGGCCAATTCATTGTGCCGCTCTGGATGCTCTAAAATGGCATTGCGCTGAGCTTTATCTTGAGCTAATACCCAGCTAATAATGTTGGCAATGCAGCCTTCTAGCTCTCGTTCAAGATTGTCGTCAGGTTCTTGCCGTCCTATTGTTGGCATCGGAAATACGCGCCGTTCCCACCCTTTAGAATTGCTATATTTGGTCGGCAGTTGCCCAGTGGAAGCGACAATATAGCGAATATCAAATGATTGCGTATAGCCTTTAGGCTTAAACAAGCAGCGAGCGTTCATCGCGGTTCGCTCAACAGCAGTATAAAAACGACCGATTTCTTCTCCAACAAATCCCACAATGTCGTCAATTGCAATCAACCTCTTTCCTGAAAGATATTGATGCACCTGATCAGGATTGGCGAACAGCTTAAAATTATTAGGGCTACCAACTGATTCCGATCCAAAGAATTTCATTACCAGCCGGGTGAGAACTCCTTTGCCGCTACCGGACGGGCCGATCGCATGAATAAATTTATCTTTAGCAGTAAGGTCGAGTATGCAACCGAGCCCGGCCCTGACATACTCTATGTTTTCAGCGCCAAAACTTGAAGCAATATATCGAGCCATTGGCTCTGGGCACTCCGATCCTTTGTGATATTCATAAGGCAACCCTGAAGTGATGTAATAGTCTGGATTGTGCGGAGAAAGATCTCCAGTTTTAGTGCAAACCGTGCCATTCTTGAAGGCAATTAAATGACTATTGTTTGTCTCTAGTGAATTATTGAATAGTTCAACTCCAGCATGGTCTAAGGCTTTTCGCATATTGGCGACAGTTCCTAGACTTTTGCCTGGGCCGCGCTTGGTGTCAGGGTAGTGAGATTTCTTGGCAATACTCATTACACGCTGCGCCAACGACTCTTCTACAATGCTTTGCCAATAGCCATATTCTGAGTTGTACTCTCTAAAAGCATGGTCAATAACTTTGACCGGCTTACCAGGAACATTAAAGGCCAGATTGAAAATATGCTCTTCTGGGTTCAATCTAGGCGGCAATACAAATCGTTT
>JBCCJU010000182.1:0-10910 GCA_039027715.1 Cyanobacteria bacterium P01_C01_bin.120 | reverse complement strand
AGGCGATGGCCGAACAAGTGGTCGGCGCTGGCGAACAGTGGCTCACCGAACTTGACACCGATGCTCTGCGTAATCTGCTGTTATTGGATCGCACTGCCATCATCGACGACACAGAGTGAGCCCTTCAGCAGCATGCGGCATCCGGCTAATTTACAGCTTCAGCCATGACTGTTGAGGCAATATCGGCTGAGCAGAGCCGCCGCTAAAAGTCGTGGAAGACTCGCGAAACACAACTATTGATGAAGCCATCAAGCGCCCGCTGGACAAACGTCTAGAGACGTACCTTAGTTTTCTGAGTGATTGACATACCCTTGCCGGTGGATAAATCGGTCGAGGTCAGAAAAGGTGGTAGCGTGAGCGACAGTAGGCGTTTCGTAGCCCTTCAGGTGAACAATGTAGCGGCGAAAGAGGTCTTCGAGACCGGGCATCTCGGCAAGATGATCAAAGGTGGTTTCGCCCACGGCCACGTCGAGCCCCAACTGTTTAGTTGAAGATTCAAACCGAAAAGCCGCATTCACAGTGTCGCCGATCGCCGTGTAGTCTGGCTGCGTGCCGGTTCCTGTGTTGCCCACCATCGCATGGCCGGTATTGAGGCCCGCTCCGACTCTCAGCGGAAACGGTAAGGGAAATTGCTTGTGCAGTTGGGCCGTCATTTGAGCCAATTCGTTCATCGCATACAAAATGTGCATGAGATCTGCGGGGCCCACGCTTTCTGTGCCGTGTATCCAAACCGCCATCACGGCATCCCCGATATATTTATCGACCCAGCTACCGTGGCGACTAATAATTTCTCCGGCACAGCGAAACCAAGTGCCGATGAATTCCGACAGAATGCTCTCATCAAGCTGCCGACTCAGCACTGTATAGTCGCGAATATCCATCACCATCACGGAAATGAGCCGACGTAAATGTAGGGTCGCCGTCGCGGTGACGTTTTTGGTATCGATGGTGTCAAGATTATTGGCGGAGCGATCGCTATCGACACAGAAAAACTGCAGCTCCGTTTGCCCAAATGTGAGGTGGTCACCGTCTGATAAGTTGACCGGCACGCTAACCCGGCGTCCATTGACAAACGTGCCATTGCGGCTGCCGAGATCAATCAAATAGAACTCACCCGTCTCCATCATCTGCAGCATGGCATGGTTACGAGAAATCCATCGGTCTGGCAAGACCAAATTATTGTCATCGCTTCGACCGACCGTCCAGCAGTTGATGCCAATCAACGAAATCTGGCGAGTTCCAGACTCAGTATTCAGAACCACATAAGGACCTTGAGATTGAATCACGGAGCCTGACAGGAATAGAGGAACGGCAGCAGTGATCAAAAAAGCAAAAGTTAAGCCGAATTGGCCAAACCGGAAATAACTCGCGCCAATCGAATAATGCTGAGGGTTGCCAATCATCATGGCGTACCCAGTCAGCGAGATCAATAGCGATTGCCATCAAATTTAAGAGCCAGCAATCCAGCCTATATGCAGAATGCACTTCCTAGGAACAGCAGGTCAACAATCAGCGTGCTCAAAACTGCACCACTAAAGGCCCACCAACAAGCTTGTTTTGACTGCAATGGTAGTATTCCCACAATTAGCAGGCCGAGCGCCATGGCCAAGCCGCGACTAACGCTGACAGAATTTTGGAGAGAATCTGCCGCTTCTTGTAAGATTATGGGCACCCATTCGGGATCGACCACCATGACTTGACGCCACATCGGCAGCAGGTCAGTCCAGTAAATGTAAAGGTCAGTAACCGCCGTGCCAAACAGCGAACCCAGAAAAAAATAGCTGCCGACTCTTCCTTGTCCTCGCAGGAGTAATAAAACCGCCAGCGGTAATCCCAAGGTTTCTACCGGCAAGTGCCAAAATGGTTCTGTGCGCAGCCATCCCCAATACAGCGAACCGGCTAGCCAAGTCCAGGTAAACCCGGTCAGCAAATCACCCCACAGTCGAGTTGTCGTCCGAGAGCTTAAGCTAACTCCCACCAGCAGCCAACTGCCGGTTAGGGCAAGACTCAACCAGGGCAGCGATCGCACCAAAGGCGCCTGAAAAAAGACCGGCACCACCACCAAGAAAACTGCTGCTACGCCAACCTTTGCTCGCTCTGTAAACAGAATTTCAGGCATTGCCGACGCTAGCAGAGCACTAACTCTTTGGCCGGTAGATTTAGAAGGAGGAGAAAAAGATGACAACGGCTTTCTCAGGTTTTTAACCCTTCTTAACATACCATAAGTTTTCAGTTGCGTATTGGGCGTCAACGGCGTTGAGAAGCCGATTTCGATGAGTTTGCAGAATCATTTGCGCTCCGTTCAGAGTCAACCTACTTAGCGATCTGCCAGACATAACCAGAACTTACGCATCTGACTACTGTTGCTTCCCGTTTTGGAAAATGTTGAATCCGATCATCTTCAGAATTGCGGAGTTGGGGCGAAATTGGATTCAACTGCGTAAGTTTTAAGTAAATTTTCCATCTATATCGCAGTTAAGATAGCTCGCCTTGAAATGACGCCATCTAGAGTGGGTGCGATGGGGCTCGCTGCAGAAGGTTGCTGACATTGGTTGCCGATAATTCCGAAGCTATCGACAAGGCTCTTGTGGTCCCCGAGTTGTGCGCTCGATGTATCGATAACTGAGTCGGTGTCTTTAGCTTGACGCCCCTATCCATTGCATCTGCCTACCGTCATAAAGCAGACGTCTACAGGCTACATCACGGTTTGAAGACCATTAGATGGGTAAACTCATTAAGAAAGCGGGCTATTCTTTCATTTGAAATTTATTTTAGATGCCTATTTGA
The DNA here is from genome assembly GCA_039027715.1 of Cyanobacteria bacterium P01_C01_bin.120. GTDB lineage: Bacteria > Cyanobacteriota > Cyanobacteriia > Phormidesmidales > Phormidesmidaceae > Halomicronema. The sequence continues at coordinate 8,123 of JBCCJU010000182.1, read as the reverse complement.
ATTGAACAACGCTCTTGCTGCGCTGATTCTGCGTATTGCTCGTGACTCACCAATTTCTATTTATGTGGATTTGATATATGTCTATACTAAGCTCCGTTTTATTGGTGACTGGAGAGAGCCAAAAGCTCTCCTTAATACAGGCTATTGTTATCGGTATCGTGCAGGGATTAACTGAGTTTCTTCCCATTAGCAGCACCGCCCACGTCAAAATCGTGCCGGTGATTTTGGGTTGGCGCGATCCGGGCGTCGCTTTCACTGCCATTGTGCAGTTAGGCAGCATTATCGCCATTGTGGGCTATTTTTGGAGCGATATTCGACAGCTGTTAGTTGGCGTCGGCCACGCGATCGCTCGCAAGGACTATCAAGCGCCCGACTTTCGTCTAGCGATGGGAATTATCGTCGGCACCATTCCCATCGTGGTTCTGGGGCTGCTGGTGAAATTTGGCCTGCGAGAAGCCTATGAAACCGTGGCCCGCAGCTCATTTGTGATTGCTTTGACGTCTATCGGTTTGGCTATTTTCTTAGGCATTGCCGAGGTCACTGGCACACGGGAACGGGGCTACGCCAAAGTGAGCCAGTGGGATGGCATCAGAATGGGATTAGCCCAGGCACTCGCTTTGATTCCTGGGGTATCGCGGTCAGGCTCCACGATTACAGCGGGTCTTTTCATGGGGTTAAATCGGCCAACAGCGGCCCGTTTTTCTCTACTGATGGGCATTCCCGCAATTTTGCTCTCGGGCTTAGCTGAGCTTAACGAATTGTTTTCCCCCGACTCAACTGTGGGCACTGTCGCCGCGATCGCAGGGGTTGTGGCGTCAGCCATTTCCTCCTACGCCGCGATTTACTGGCTGATTCGCTTTCTGAAAGATCACACGACTTGGATTTTCGTGTTCTATCGCATTGGCTTTGGGTTGGCTATTCTCTGGGGCATTACAGCAGGTAAACTACCAAAGTCCTAAACCTTACGGCATGATGAAGAGTGGCATGTCGTTTTTTCTTTGAAGGAACGATAGGCTGGCTGACTGAACCTTAATGCAAACTGACCTATTTTCCTTGCCATATAGCTTTGGTTATCTGGGCTGTGTAGTGCGCTCAGTGAGGTGCACTCAACCCTGTATTGATGCCTAGTTCACAGCCAGAGGATTCACCCTCTTATTCTGAAGAAACTGGCGGCAACATAAGGGTATTGTCATGGATTGGCATTGAGATTCGAGCCCTAACATGACCAATATCTCTAGTCCTTTGGCAGGCTAACGCTGCTGTCTGGTCCGCAGAAAAAGGTTTTCTAGATTTTGGCGGCGGCAAAGCTCATTTTGTGCGGCTTCGGGTTTATCTTGCTTAAGGCAACTCGACCAGTCTCAGTCATTGCTTGTCCATTGTTGTTTCTTTAATTTGTGTCCGTCGGTTTCTATGAGTCAGTTGTCTACACGTCCAGCCGTTGTTAGCCGGGTACTGCCCGACTCCATTGCCGAAGAGCTGGGATTTGAGCCGGGCGATCGCCTGGTCAAAATTAACGGCCAGGCCCCCCGTGACCTCATTGACTATCAGTTTTTATGTGCCGACGAAGAACTTGCTTTGGATGTCGAAGATGCCCATGGAACGCCTCACCATGTCGAGCTAGAGAAAGATTATGACGAAGACTTGGGCCTAGAGTTCGAAACAGCCCTGTTCGATGGTCTGATGCAGTGTAATAATCGCTGCCCGTTTTGCTTTATCGATCAGCAGCCTCCGGGTAAGCGAGAAACGCTCTATTTGAAAGATGATGATTATCGCCTCAGCTTTCTATATGGCAGCTATTTGACGCTGACTAATCTGACGCCGCCGGAGTGGGAACGAATCGCGCGACTGCGGCTGTCACCGCTGTTTGTCTCGGTTCATGCCACCGAACCGGACGTGCGATCGCGGCTGCTCAGAAATCCCCGGGCGGGTGAACTGCTGCAGCAACTGACTTGGTTTCGGGAACAGCGATTGCAAATTCACGCGCAGGTAGTGGTGTGTCCAGGCATTAATGACAGCCCTCATCTGGAGCGTACTCTACAGGATTTAGCCACCTTTCATCAGGGCGAAATTCCCACAGTAATTTCGGCTGCAGTGGTGCCCGTCGGACTGACCCGCTTTCGTCCCCAAAAGGATCAGTTGATTCCCGTCGTGCCCTCGAAAGCTGGGGAGGTGATTGATCAGGTGAAAGCGCTGCAGGCGCAATTCAAGCTGCAGTTTGGCACGACTTTCGCTTGGCTAGCCGATGAGTGGTTTCTGATTGCTGGCCGCGCCCTGCCTACCGCTGCCGACTATGAAGATTATCCCCAACTCGGCAACGGTGTCGGCTCCATCCGCCAGTTTTTGACTGACTTTACGGTGGCAGCGGTGAACTTACCCACTCAAATTGCCGCGCCGCGACGTTTTACTTGGATTGTGGGCAATGCGGTTGAGCGCGCTTTTCAGCCGATTTTGCAGCAGCTCAATCAGGTTGACCAGCTTACGGTCGAGATGGCCGCCATGAACAGCGACTATTGGGGGCAGGCCATCACGGTTACGGGATTGCTCACAGGACATGATCTGCTACTGCATTTGCGCGATCGCGATCTTGGCGACGGACTGCTGCTGCCAACGATTCTCTTGAAACCGACTGACCCCGGTAATCCACAAAAATGGCTTTTTTTGGACGATCAGAGCGTAGAATCAGTCAGTGACGCTTTACAGGTACCAATTTTTCCGGTAGACGGTGTGGATGGACTGATAGAAAGATGTATTCAGCCGCTGCCGGCAGAATCGTCTAAAATGCTACCGTTAAACTAAACCGGTTAGTAAAATCAAACTTCGCGGCGGCTGTTTAACCGGCGCTTTGGCCACCTAGCCTCCAAAAATCCTATGCAAAAAGGTATGCTGTCTCCCTGGTTTATACGCATTCAATTTGGGCTGGCGATTGCCGCCCTGCCCGCTGCTAGTTGGCTGGGCTGGGCTGAATCAGCCGACGCCTCAGCGGCTCGACCTTCTGCAACTGCGGCCAAAGCCTCCCTGGCTAAAACGTCGACATCTGAGCGATCGCGGCAGTCCGACCTCACGATTACCGCCAGACCACAAGCTAGCGTTGAAGCTGCGGTCTCTCCGGTGCCAGCGCCTGACTTAGCGAGAGCGTCTGCGCTGCCTCTCAGTGCCATCGCTGCCGCTGAACCGTCAGCCCCGGTGATGCCAGCTTCTGAGCCTGTCGCCCCTTCGCCTGCTCCAACGCCTGAGGTGCCACTGGCCTCACCTGAAAATAGCTCGCCCGCTCTAGTCGCTATCGTCAGCCCGCCGCCCGAACGGCTTTTGGCTACCGACAACATTAAACCGCAGCCGCTGAAATCGCCGACCCCTCGTTTTAGCCTATCGGTCAGCCAAGCGTCACCGGCGATCGGTGAGAGCGAATCAGAGGTTTCCGAAACTGACGATTCCGGCATTCTTGGTGACGATGGGGAGGTTGATAACCCAGCGACTGATGGAGCCGATGCCTCTCTCCCCACGCCTGCAGTGGCCCAAGAAAATGAGCCAGCCGCGGAGGACGAGGACGAGGATGAAGTCTTCAGTCCCCTGCCGGATACGGCTCCCGATGAGCCAGCCCAACCGGCTGAGAGACGAGCTGAGCCCGCTGCTGAGGAGGAAGACTTACCGGCCGCTGATGAGATTGATAGTTCGCCGCCTGCGGAGGAAGCGACTCCGGCAGTGGGCGAGTCCGATGCCGATATTCCTATTCCTGATGAACAGGTGTTGGATGAACTCCAGTTTCTGGAACCGGATCCTAATCCCCTACTGATTCAAACAACGCCGGAAGAAATTGAAATTATTGGCAGCCAGCCGCTCAGCCTCGAACAGGCAGTCGAGCTGGCTTATCGCAATAATCCTGATCTCCGAGTTGTGCTGCTGGAGCTAGAGCAAAATGAAGCTGCTCTGAGAGAAGCTCAGGCGGCCAATTTCCCCACAGTGTCCGTCAGTGGAAACTTGCAGGGGCAAAATACCACCACCACTGGGGGCGGCGGCCTAACTCCCACTGCGGACGGCGGGTTCAGCTTTGACACCAGTACTTCTGAAGAATTGGGCGTCTCCTATTCGGCCCAGATCGATGTCGTGTACAACATCTTCTCTTCTGGCCAACGTCAAGCCACAATCGAAGCGGCAGCAGAGCAGGTGCAGTTGGCTCTGCTGGAAGTGGAGCGGCGGCAGGAAGAGTTGCGCCTGGACACCGCTAACGAATACTACGATTTGCAGACGGCGATCGAATCTATTCGTATTAGTCAAGCCTTTCTCGAAGAGGCCGAACGTAATTTGCAGGATACGGAATTGCGCGAAGAAGTGGGTGTGGGCACACGCTTTGATGTTTTGCGAGCTCAGGTGCAGGTGGCCAATGCTCGCCAGGATCTAGTAAACGCCGAGCGATCGCGCCAGGTGGCGCAGAGAACCCTAGCGCGTCGGCTAAATGTGCCGCCTTCGCTGACTATCACTACGCTGCCGGTAAATATTGCTGGCACTTGGTCCCTTGGCTTAGAAGAAAGCATTGTATTGGCCTATCAAAACCGGGCCGAACTTGAGCAACAGCTGACTCAGCGTGACGTAAATGAAGCCTTGCGCCGGGCTGAACTTTCCGTTTTAGGTCCGCAGGTTGATTTGTTTGCCAATTACAACTTAAGTGATGTGCTTACTCAGGAGGACAGCTTTAGCGATAACTATGCCTTCGGCGCTCAGGTGTCTTGGACCCTATTCGAAGGTGGTGCGGCCCGAGCCCGCGCTCGGCAGCGAGAGTTGGATATTGAAATTGCCGAGCGGAATTTTGAAGAAACTCGCAATACGGTTCGCCTGGGAGTCGAAAGTGCTTTTTTCAATCTCCAGTCCAACCAAACCAATATTGACACGGCCCGTTTGGCCGTCACACAAGCTCAGGAAGCGCTGGATTTGGCCAATTTACGCTTCGATGCCGGGGTGGGTACTCAACTCGATATTCTCAATGCTCAGTCCGAATTGACTGATGCTGAGGTTAATTTAGTGCAGGCAATTATTGGTTACAATCGCTCACTCGCCGAACTGGAACGCGCCGTCAGCAATCTCCCCGAATCCTATTATGAGGAAATTCCTTACTAACGGCGCTGCCAGTATAGTTTGTTGCCTAGTTCAAACAAACGATCCAATTCGACCGTAGGATACTGTGAGCGCGACCCTAATTGTTGGGGTGCTGCTGAAAAATTCTAAATGAGCGGTATCGGCGTGTGAGCAAGACGCTCACACTGGCTCTTATCTCTAGCATCCCGATGGGTGCGAATCTTGCTGGTGATGTAAATCATCCCCTCAATCAGCAGGCTATTTTCAGGATGATTGGTTAGCTTTCCGCAGCAACATCGCGGTGTTGACAGTGGTATTGCTGCATTGGTTGTATTCGCACCAGAAATATCAATCCCCACCGACCGGAGCGTCACCCGCCGTATTAAACACCTCATCGGCGGCCGTCGTTGGGAGCTCACCGCCCACTATTCCAGGGGTTCCAGTGTCAGAGCCTGTCGGTGGTCCGTCGACCACAACCGTGGACGGTATTGGAGTAATGGGCGGGGGTGACCCCGTCGGCGTTCCCGGCACTGTAATAACCACTGGCTCAACGGTCGTCGGATCGATTACGCCCGCAGTTGGAACCGTCAAAGTGCCGCCGCTAGCATCGCTGGACACATCAGAAACCTCATTCGGCAAAAGGACTTCTTGCCCAAATAGAGACTCATCGGCGGCATCCAGCACTGCCGCACTCGGAGCGGGAAGAGCTACGGCTGGAGGCCGGTTGATGGGTAAAAGATGGTTATCAACACTATCGATGTGAGCAGTACTTCGCCCTAAGGCTCCCTGCCCGGTAGAAGATTGACGAATGCCATTGCTATCAGTCATGGGGCCTTCAGAGCCCGGCGCGACAGCACCGGTGATAGTCACTATTTCAGAATCCAGCACGGCGTCTCCCACAAACGCGGTCTGCTGTGACAATCCATCCAACGTTTCTCGACGAATAGCATCAATTGGCAAGCCGGTATCTGGATAGTTGGGATCATCTAGATAGAGGCCTTCAACTAATAGGCTAGTTTCATAAAACAACCGCAGGTCAAATTCGAAGACTTCTACCGCACTACGGGTGGCGATCGCCATTTGTCCAGCAGCCAAAAAGACTGCCTGACCACTGGCTATTTCTACCTTGACCGGTCCGTTCGGATTATTGGTTAGCGCCATAACAATAGTGCGCCCCTCGGCACCAGCCAATTCCCAGCTTTGTAGAGACGGCTCCGCAATCGGAGCCGCTGCAATGTGACGAACGAGAATCGCTGTTCCCTGAATTCCAGTTACAACGATAGGTGTCTCAATCGTGCTAGGGCCCCGTCCCGGAGGCACTAGGAAAAGGGCCGTGCCGTTAGATAAGCGAAAGTTACGAGTGTCAGGAATGAACCAAAAAGTCGCACGCTCACCAATGCGAGCTAGAGAGCCGTCGTTGAAGCGCAAATCGGCTCTTGAGTCGACGGCGGTGCGAATGGCGTCTCCCAAATTTAACCGATCAGAAAGAGTTGCTGATCGTGATGCACCTGACTCTGGTAGTAGTTCCACTGCGTTTTGCAATGCTTCCACATCAGCCTGTGTCAGCGGTACTTGGGCAACCGCTTTATTGCTAATCATCAAACCGGCTAGCAAGCAAAGTATGCCCGCTAGTCCCCCAAATTGAAAATTGTGCATAACATCGTTTGATCGAATAAATTCGATATCGCTAGGTAGTGCAGCTAATTTTCAGGATATCGATAATGCGTATTTTCTCTGATCAAAAGACAGGCGTTATGCATTAAATTCACCAATTTCATAACGCCGTTTACAAGAGCTTTATGCGTTCAACATTAGCACTAAAAATATTGGTGGCGTAGCATTGTCAGGCTGAGTCCGATTACCAAATACTGCACTTCAGAGAACATCGTACTTTTCTTTGAAGGAAGCTATTGGTTTTGCTTTAGATCAAGTGCTCACGATTCTTCATTGCTCCAGTCTTTGACTCTGTGCCGCTTTCCTCGTCTTAAAGTCAAACGGTTTAGCTGGATTGAGCGGAGTCGAATAATACACGGGTTGAGGCTGCTGAAGCTTACCTATGGCTACTCTAAAGACCATCGGCCTGACCTGAAGCGGTTTTTGGTAGATGTCATCTGTAGCAATGATGGCTATGTGCCGCTATTTCTGCGAGTGGCGATGGCAATGAGTCCGATAGTGCCGTCTTTGGCCAACTCCATCGACGAGTTTCAACAGCAGTGGACCTTCGATAGTGTGTACGTGCCGGAAGGCTCATCTGGGTAGAATGTACGAACGACTGTGGCAAGGGTTGCTCAACGGTGGATGGTAGTTTGTAGCAGCACTGCTAGAGTGACCTCAAGCAGCCGGATAAGCAACGGGGCATGCAAGCTCAACGCGCCCAAAAGCAACTCCGTCAGTTACGGCAGCAAGCTTTTGCAATGCCGACGATGCTCAACAAGCGGCCCAACGACAGGCGGACAAGTGGCCGTTGCATCAACTCTCAGAGGTTGTCGTGGAACGACAGGCGCACTATGACCAACCGGAACATCCTGCTTAAGGACAAACCCCATCACGCAAAAACTATCACCTCCAAGCTGAGGTGGTCCCGTCGCCAGCGACGTCGTCACCACTCAGCGAAGGGCAAGGCACTTCATCTTAGCTATCAATATGCTCGCGGCACCTGACTTCACGGCCAGCCAAGTGTTCCCCACTGACAAAAACAAGCAAATTTCAGAAAGGGGCTTCCACTTCCTTAAAGACCCTTTGTTCTTCACTAGGTCTTTCTCAACTCACTATTACGGGTCGCAGCGCTCGCCTTCGTTGGGGGGCTCGCCTTGATGATTTATACCTTGGCTCAATGCCAACTGCGACAAGTACTAGCCGCAGTTGGCGAACGATTCCCAATCAACTCGGTGAACCGTCGGCTAAACCCATGCTGCGACGTGAGTTCGACGAACAGAAATGGGGAAGAAAAAAGCTGAGACTGGATTTGACGAATACACCCTCAGCTATGAACACCACTTTATCCGAAGTCTCTCGTCTAGATGTCTCACAAGTGTTTTGGGAAGTCGATGACTTTT
>JBCCJU010000181.1:0-11412 GCA_039027715.1 Cyanobacteria bacterium P01_C01_bin.120 | reverse complement strand
TTCAACGACATCTCCGCATAATTGGCGACACTGGTATCGACCCACAATGTCCCCCAGACATGGGGTGTATGTGGTGCTGGCGGTGTCCTTTATCACCGGGGCCGCGGCTGCCCAACAGTGGACTTGGACAACTACGCTAGCCCTGATTTGTGCCTACTGTGCCTTTCAAGCAGAACATCCTTTGGTATTGCAGATTCGGCAGCAGCGCCGGTGGAAACCGCGACTTTTGCTGTGGGCAGGAATTTATGGCGGTATCGCCATTGCGATCGCCCTTTGGCTGCTTTGGCAAAGTCAGGTGCGCTGGCCTCTATGGGGGATTTATGGCGTGGCGATCGCGGCGACGCTGGTGGATGGCGTTTCAGTGTGGCAGCAGCAGCAAAAGTCCGTATGGAATGAACTGATTACGTTTGCTGCCGTATGTTTGTCGGCTCCGCTGGCTTACACGGTAACCGCAGGAGGGCTGTCTTGGCCTATAGTTGGGCTCTGGATACTCAACAGCCTGTTTTTTTCCAGCGCTATTTTTAGCGTCAAGCTGCGAAAACGGCGCGAAGCATCAATCATCCCGAGTCTGATTTTTCATAGTGTCGCCACCGGCATTATCTTGGGGCTATGGCAGGCGCACTGGCTGTCACCCATAACGGCAGCGGCTTTCGGCGTTGTTTTGCTCAAGTTTGGCCTAATCTTGTGCTTGCAAGACTGGTACCGCCACACCAAAATCCAGCGAGTCGCCCTGTTAGAAACCGTAACCAGCCTATTGTTCTTGGCGATCGCAGCCTTGTCATTGCTGCCGCCCCACCTCAACCCGACCCTTTAAAGCTGTTATCGCTTTACGAAGATTTCAGCAACCCGAAACAGAATACGTCAAGGCTGCAATTACTAACGCTGAACGATTCAACAGCATTTAGACAGCAATCTTTTCAGGTAAATTAGCTTCCCACTTACGAGGAGCAGATGCCCGACGAATATAGCGCCAAATCTGAGTGGCGGCTAAAGTCCCATCGGCAACTGCGACAGAGACCTGATTTAGACCCTGTTTCAAATCACCCAGCGCAAAAATACGATCGTGAGTAGTTTGCGCCATTTCATTGGTGACCAAATTTTCACCGTTCCAGGTCAACTCCTCAATATTTTTGAGGTAGTGATTGTGATAAATCGACCCCATATTAATCAGACCAGTAGTTGCTTCAACCACAGTGCCATCGACCAGTTCAACGCCCTGCAGCTGATGATCCTCGCCGTGAAAACGAGCAATCGCTGATTCGTACAGGGGATATCCGTGCTCTGCCAGCTTCTGCTTCATGGCATCACTCACTGTGCAATGACCATTGGTCAAGACCGAAATGTAAGGTGTAAACCAATTCAAAACAAACGCAGCGTTGATTTGTGCTTCCCGCTGAACAATCAAGACTGCCTTTTGATCCCACATGTCATAGCCGTCACAAATCATGCAAACATGCAGCGTGTAGCCCGCATAATCGTAGACGTTTTGCATGTCTTCAAGCTCTGGTAATACATCAATGACGCCGGAAGCCGCAATCAAATATTTACCGCGCAGGGTGTAATGCTTACTGTTGTTTCTGCCCACCTTAACTCGGACAGCGAAAGTGTCACCCTCATCCTCAACGTCTTCCACAAATGCCCGCAGGTGGTCAGCGCCCCAAGCGACTGCTTGCCTAGTACCGTGGCTCAAAATACTGCGGCCTGGTGTTTCGGGATCAAATCCTAGGTAATTGCGAGTGTCCTGCATCCAAAGGGAGCGCCCTTTGCCCTTCTCAATCACTAAGCACTTCAGACCATAGCGCGCCAAGTAAATTGCTGCTGACAGCCCACCCATGCCCCCGCCGACCACAATGGCGTCATACACGGTATCCAAACGTTCTTGAATGTTGGTATTAGAAATTTTCATCAGCTTTCCTCAGATGACGAGCGATCAATAAACTTTTTGGCAGTCTGAAAATTCGACGACGGCTAACCATCAGACGTGACAGCCAGCCGTCTTCAGAGATTGAGAGCTAACAAATTTAGCCGTTAGCCGACGAAAGCCTTGCGGGCCTCAGTCACACCGGGGGCGTCTTGTCCTTTGAGGAAAGCCAGCATCGTATCAGCGTCGGATACCTCGAAAGGATCGGTAGGGCAGTTATCACCAAAATCAGGCTCGATAAACATTTTTTCAATGGCCTTGTCATTGACCACCATGGAATAGCGCCAAGAACGCATACCGAAGCCCAGATTAGACTTTTCCACCAGCATGCCCATCTTACGAGTAAATTCTGCATTGCCGTCTGGCAGCAGTTTCACCTTCTCAGCTCCTTGCTGCTTGCCCCACTGAAACATCACAAAGGCATCATTGACAGAAATACAGTAGATTTCATCAACGCCGAGAGCTTTGAACTCGTCATGCAGCTCTTCATAACGAGGCAGATGATTAGAAGAGCAGGTGGGAGTGAATGCGCCAGGCAGAGAGAAAATCACTATTTTTTTGCCACTGAAGATTTCTTCGGTAGTTTTGTCCTGCCAGCGATAGGGGTTAGGTCCTGGCACCGACTCGTCACGTACGCGAGTCTTGAATACAACGTTGGGAACCTTTTCGAGCATAGCCATTAACAAATCTCCTAACACGCAGTTTGAGTAGAAAAAGGCACAGACCTAGGTAGCTTTAACCATTTGAGTGGCCATACATCAGTACCGTGTCAGTACTAAGTACATCACTAAATGACTCATCGCTTTGCTCTAACGAACTTAGCAACCGCCATAGATGCTGGCTGAACCTGTTCGCAAAACCTGTTAGCTGCGACAGACAGCCAAATGCCTTGCCTTTATTAGAATAATTCTTATTTAGGATTTTAACAAGTCTTATATTTGATTAAAATACAGAAGTAACCTTATTTAAGATCGATTTAGAAGAGATAGTGCTAATAATAGAGTGGGATTACACTGATTGTACTATTGGTCATTGGTGTCGCTGTGTCTTTGAAAGCAAGTCATGTCAAATCAAACAGAGGAAATTGTTCAAACACTGAAGGCGAAGCAGTTGCGAGTTACGCCGCAGCGCTTTGCGGTCTACGCCAATTTGCTCAATCGCACTGATCATCCAACGGCTGAGCAAATCTTGAACGATCTCAATCAGGATGCACCGGTTTCTTCTCAGGCGACCGTTTATAACTGTTTGCAGGCGCTGCAGTCAGCGGGCTTGATTCGGGAAGTGTTGATTGATGAAGGCAGTTGTCGCTACGATGCCAACGTTGAGCGCCATCACCATTTTCGCTGTCAGAGCTGTGGCTCCATTGAAGATATTCCTTGGCAAGCACTGCCAGAAATTGACCTGGCTCATGTGCGCCCTAGTCTAGAAATCACTAGCTATGAAGTGACCGTTAATGGATTGTGCGAAGCGTGCCAGCAAAAGTCTGATGATGGTTGACCGCACAGCCGGGTGAAATCGCAGCCTAGCTGAACCGCCACCAGTCCTTTCGCTTTGCCCATGGCTGATACCCGTTTCGCTTCCAGGCAAACGGCCAGCGCTAAAAAAGCCGCAAAGAGAAACCCAGGGGCTTCTCTTCACATCAACAAAAGAATTTTTCCGGAACAATCAGACTTTTTTGAGCCAGCTAAACATCGCTCGCAAATCTTTGCCAACTGCTTCTATGGGATGCTCGGCCTCGCGGCGGCGCATGGCAGTAAAGCCCGCGTTACCAGACTGATTTTCCAGCACAAACTCACGCGCAAACTGCCCCGTCTGAATCTCTTTGAGAATCTGCTTCATTTCCGCTCGGGTAACGTCGGTGATGATGCGAGCGCCCCGCGTATAGTCACCGTATTCCGCTGTATTGGAGATACTGTCGCGCATGTTGGCTAAGCCTCCCTCAACTACCAAGTCCACAATTAGCTTGACTTCGTGTAAACACTCAAAATAAGCCAGTTCGGGCTGATAGCCAGCGTTAACTAACGTCTCAAAGCCGGACTTAATCAGCTCGCTCAGGCCACCGCAGAGCACCACTTGCTCACCAAACAAATCAGTTTCTGTCTCCTCTCGAAACGTGGTTTCGAGGATGCCACCTCGGGTGCCGCCAATGCCCTTGGCGTAGGCCATTGCCAAGTCTCGGGCCTTACCAGAAGCATCCTGCTGGACGGCAAATAAACAGGGAACGCCCTGCCCTTCAGCATAAGTGCGGCGGACAAGATGACCTGGGCCCTTGGGGGCAACCATGACGACATCAACGTCTGCAGGAGGAACGATTTGGCCAAAGTTAATGTTGAAGCCATGGGCAAATGAAAGGACATTGCCAGCGGTCAGATTGGGGGCAATGCTGTCGGCATAAATTTGCTTTTGCACTTCATCAGGCAGCAAAATCATAATCCAGTCGGCTAGTTTGGCAGCATCGGCAACCGGTTTGACCGTCAATCCCTCAGCTTCGGCCTTCGCGATCGAGCGGCTGCCTTCATATAAACCAACAATGACATTGACGCCGCTGTCTTTAAGATTGAGTGCATGGGCGTGTCCTTGAGAGCCGTAGCCAATGATGGCGAGGGTTTTGCCATTGAGTAGATCAAGGTTTGCATCACTGTCGTAATACATGCGAGCCATCGGCAGTCTCCTTACAAAGTTTTGTGAATCTGTGGGCTATTTGCGTTCCTTAAGACTCGGACAAAAGGGGATTTTTTTCCAGCGATACGCTGCATGGGTTTCATAGACGCTAAGCGCAGACTACGGAATCAGCGATCGCCCATATTGATACTTCAACCATTGAGGTCAATACGCTCAGTCATATTTGCACCTAGCCCGCTCTCACCATTTAAGACTTACCTAGCCCAAGACTCTGCTATTCCTCAGCTGATCACTCTTAGCGCAAAATCAAGATTTAGCTCTTAAATAGTTATAAAAGCGGAGCGAAATAATGCTTGCGCTCACAGGCTGCCAGCATCTTTCATGGGGCATGCCAATGGGCTGGATAGTGCTGACACGCCCATTCTCAGAAAATCGTCATCTGAAATTCACCGGGATATCACAACCAGTTCATAGTCTAGTTACAAGATTAAAAAAGATAATGCTTCTGGTAGGCCTTTCGACTAAACTAAACTGTATAGTTTTAGCGATCTAAAACATTTGTTCGGTTTTCCAGGGCGGATTGTACCCACTTTCAGGAGACAACCTCAGCCATGATAAAAGAGTCAAAATGCTCTCTATTGCAATCTTTCAGCAAACATTTGTTTGTTTTGAACATTGCCAACTAGGTTGTCGGACTACATTTGTAGTGCTTTACGCAACCAAAAAGTTGTTTTAAGATAGAGATCCAAACTCATAACGGTTTCGATTTGCGTCCATTTCCCGATTGTGGAGTCTACGGGAAAGCGAGTTAATGACGGATTCAGATTTAAGTATTTCCCGTTTGCTCGTAGATCGCGTTTTCAGGGTGACGAGCTCTTCTAGATCGGAAAATTATTTGACGCTTCAGCTAGAAAAATTAACCCTATTTCATAATCGCCGTGGCGATTGTTTTTAGCTTTCCGATATCGGAAAGTTCTACCAGCTTCATCAGTGGAGGCGAACACATGCCTAAAGTGAATGCCCGTAAGTCAAAAACTAAAGTCCCTTTTTCCGCCGATGCTGTACGGACTTATCTGCATGAGATAGGTCGGGTGCCGCTGCTGACCCATGAGGAAGAAATTATTCTGGGCAAGCAGGTTCAGCGCATGATGGAGCTAATTGAGCTGCGTGAGACACTGCAGGCCGATCAGGAGCAAGATCTAACCTATGAAGAATGGGCAACGGCGGCTAACATGCCGGTAGACGAGCTCAAGCAAATCCTGCGCCACGGTGAGCGCTCTAAACGCAAAATGATTGAGGCCAACTTGCGTTTGGTGGTAGCGATCGCCAAAAAATATCAAAAACGCAATTTAGAATTCCTCGACCTGATCCAGGAAGGCACACTGGGCCTGGAGCGCGGGGTAGAAAAGTTTGACCCCACCAAGGGCTATAAGTTTTCGACCTACGCTTACTGGTGGATTCGTCAGGCCATTACGCGGGCGATCGCCCAGCAGGCGCGCACCATCCGCTTGCCCATTCACATTACAGAAAAGCTGAATAAGATTAAGCGCGTGCAGCGAGAACTGTCCCAAAAACTGGGTCGCAGCGCATCAGTAGGCGAAATTGCCGAAGCGTTGGAGCTGGATACGGCTCAGGTGCGGGAATATCTGACGATTTCTCGGCAGCCTATTTCCCTGGACGTCCGCATTGGCGACAATCAGGATACGGAGCTGCAAGAGCTGCTTGAGGATGAAAAGGCATCGCCGGAAGACTACACCGTGCGGGAATCTTTGAAACAAGATATCCGTAATCTGCTGGCTGAGTTAACTCCTCAGCAGCAAGAAGTTATCACTTTGCGCTATGGCCTCAATGACGGCAATGAGCTGTCGTTAGCGAAAGTCGGCAATCGGCTGAATATTAGCCGTGAGCGGGTACGCCAGTTAGAGCAGCAGGCATTAAAGCATCTGCGTCGTCGCAAAAGTAATGTACGCGGCTATTTAGCCAGCTGAACCTGCTGAAACTTGAATTCTCTCTTCGTGTGTAAAATTGGCCCCCTTAACTGGGGGCTTTTTTATGGTGTATCGCCTTCAATGGCTGTGGCTTAGAGAAGGGTTTTCGATGTCATAGGGGGCAGCCACAGAAGATTTCAGGCTCAACTCTTGATTAAGTTTGCCGCTGCGATAGCCTTCTAGATCCAACGTGACGTAGGTAAAGCCATAGTCCTGAAAAGCAGCAACCAGTGCCGGTAAGTCAGTAGTTTGGACAAAGGCAGTAATTTCGGCTGGCGGCAGCTCAATGCGCGCAACATCCCCCGCTGAACGGACCCTTAGGTTTCTGACGCCTAGCTGCCGTAAATAGCGTTCACAGCGGGCGACGCGCTGGAGTTTTTCTGGGGTAATCAATTCGCCGTAGGGAAAGCGGGAACTGAGGCAAGGCTGGGAAGGCTTATCCCACCATGGCAGACCCAGCAATCGCGACATTTCTCGCACTTCCAGTTTGGCAGCACCGACTTCGGCTAAGGGCGATCGCGCGCCGCGTTCCTTGGCCGCCTGAATACCGGGGCGATAATCGCCTAAATCATCAGCATTCACCCCATCCACCACATAGGGATAGCCGCGCTCAACGGCCAAGGGTCGAAGCGTATCGTGCAGCTCACTTTTGCAAAAATAGCAGCGATTAGCTGGATTGCTCGTGTAGTTGGGATTGTCCATTTCGTGGGTGTACACGATTTCATGGATAATGCCGATTTCCGCCGCCTGCACTTTGGCGTCTTCCAAATCTTCCGGCATTAAAGAAGGCGAATCTGCCGTCACCGCCAGCGCGCGATCGCCCAATACATCAAACGCCACCTTGGCCACTAATGTACTGTCAATGCCGCCAGAATAAGCAATTAGCGCCCGATCCATGGCGGCAAATAGTGCTCTTAGGGCGTCCAACTTTTCCATGAAATTCAGTTTTCCTGCGTCTATCTCTGACCACATTAGCGAATTCTAGGAAGGCTGTAGTGAACCTTTTACCGAGCGGGGAGTGCCTAATTAAATGTCAAATAATCACCATACACCCAGCGGCCATCCTGTAGTTCATACCAGTTACGGTCTTCTCGCCCCGTCAGGGTCACTACTGTCCCATTAGGTACATCTCCGGCCAGACCGTATTCAAAACCAGGACCGGTAAACGCGATTGCCGCTGTCCCGTCGGGGGTGGTCACAGTTGCCTGTTGGCCGCTACCGGCAGGCGGTACCGGATTGCCCCCATTGTCCGAATTGGGAACAGCGGCATTGCTATAAAGCCTCTCTTGAGTAGGCACCGTTGCCACACCGTTAATCAGCAGGCTATTGAGATCTTGAAAGTTGCGCACCGCAGCTTCCGTGAAGTTGTCATAGGTATTGTCAGGAGCTTGCCCCTGAAAGTAATTCAGGTTTTGTAGTCGCCGCTCTAGGGTCGCGACAGCCGGATCGCGATCGCCATTACGCAGTTCTTCGTAAACTGGCGAATTGTCGCCATCACCCGAATTAGGCAAAGCGTTATCACTGTAAAGCCTCTCTTGAGTAGGTACTGTCGCTACGCCATTGATCGGCAGGCTATTGAGATCCTGAAAGTTGCGTACCGCAGCTTCCGTGAAGTTGTCATAGGTATTGTCAGGAATTTGCCCCTGAAAGTAATTCAGGTTTTGTAGTCGCCGCTCTAGAGTCGCAACAGCTGGATCGCGATCGCCATTACGTAATTCTTTGTAGACCGGCGATTGATCAGGATTGCGAATCGCCTCAGCGCTAAACAACCGAGTATTGGTGGCATCATCCACCACTCCGGTAACTGGTAGGCCATTGCGAATTTGAAAATTTCTGACGGCCTGTTCAGTATCGGTGCCGTAGGAAGTATCGGGCACAAAGTCGTTGGTAAAGTACCCTAATTCTCGTAGGCGAACTTCAACCTCCAGCACCCGTTGACCAGTGCTGCCCACCCGCAAGTTATTATCCACAACCGGTGGCGGAGCAATCGGCCCGCCAATTTGAATCAGATTACCAGCCACCCAACTGCGATCTTCTAGTTGGGCCCAGCCGTGTTCATAAAAACCAGTGATCCGAATCGCCGTACCCGGGGCCAGAGTATTGACGACAGGGTAACGAGTCCCCGGTCCGTTGCGGATATTAACGTTGCTGCTGCCAATAATCACTGCTGTCGCTGGGACTCCCTGCGGGCCACCGCCACCAACGCCCCCGACAGGAATTGAACTGATGAAATTTCCGGCGACCCAACTGCGATCGCTGAGCTGCGCCCAGCCGTGTTCGTAATATCCGGTAATAGCAATTGGTGTGCCTCGTCTCAAGGTATTGACGGCGGGATATTGCGTGCCTGGCCCACTCCGAATATTGAGATTGTAGCCGGCAGGCGGAGCGATATAGGCAGTGCCGGCTGAGGGAAAAATCCGCGCTTCCAGAGCGGGACTGACCAGGACAAAAGCGATCGCGCCAACCATGGCCACGCCGGCTTTTCTGACGATTGGCATCAAAAAAAGTCCTGTACTCCTGGACCCAGATCGTACAAATTTTCGAGAACCTGCACACCGTTTCTGCCGAGGCGGAATTGCGAGAAAAGCCACGATCACACCAGCGCTACAGTAAAAGCTTACTCTAAAACCCCTGACAGCAGCTAGTTTTCCAATATTTTGGCAAGATTTGGGTATTGTCAGGCCGAGAGGCTCGCTGGGGAATGAGCAGCCCATAAATACTTATTCTCCTGGCAAAAACAAAACTGACTGATAAGCCAATTAAGTTTTCTATCACCACGAATTTCCGCCTACGATGAAATAAAATTTACGAGTTTTCTGAAGGGTTGTTATTAACTCAAAATCTCTGCTGCGACAGCCGCGAAGGGTGCTCCTTAGCCGCTGCAGTGCTCGTGAGGGTAGTGATGCTGACCTCGCGGGGGTTGCCGCACTATATTGATGACGTGCCCTGGACCAAAGCGTCGTCGAGAGGTATTCTTGATGGCCGGATGTTCAGATATCGGCTCAGATTAGTCAGTTGAATAACGGTTGTAGGTGTTTGCACTGTGAAGCCTAATTTTTACGAGTCTACTGATGACATCCCCGAGGCTCAGCGAGATGGAATTGCCAAAACTAAAGAACGATTGGGCTTACGGGGCTGGCGGCGCTGGCTGGTCTGGTTTTTAGTGGGCCTGCTGAGCGCGATCGCGGGTCTTGCCGTGTCTTGGCTCACTTACCAACAAGAAGGAGAAGTGGTGCTGCCCGTGCCCTTTAAGCCAATGCTGGTGAGTTCGTCAGAACTGGAGGCGACGGCTTTGGCAGACAGTGACAGCTTCTCTCAACGGCGTTCCATGCTCAACCATTTCGCTTACGAAGAAGCGGAGGCGACCGAGTTAATCTCTTTGACTGACAACCCAGCAATTTTGATGCAGCCCAAAGCAGCAGATAGCTTTGAGAAAATGCGAGCCGCCGCTCAAGCACAGGGCATTACTCTAATGCCGATTTCCGGCTTCCGCACGGAGGAAGACCAAGAGTATTTATTTTTCGAAATTAAGGCGGAACGGGCCCAAACGCCTGAAATCCGAGCGCAGGTCAGCGCCCCACCAGGATATAGCGAACACCATACGGGCTATGCGATTGATATCGGTGACGCCACTGCCCCCGATAGTGATCTCAGCGTGGCTTTTGAAGCAACTGCAGCCTTTACCTGGCTAGAAACTAACGCTGCCCGCTACAGTTTTGAGCTGTCTTTTCCCGAGGGCAATGCGCAGGGTGTGCAGTACGAACCGTGGCACTGGCGCTATGTCGGCGATCCTGACAGCTTGGAAACCTTTTACCAAGACCGGTAAGCTAAAAGATAGCGCCGCATCATGATTGTCATTTAGCTGAGCCGACAGTTGGAGACTGTAATTAGCAGACTTTCAGCTATTGTACAGCGGCAGCGATCGCAGATTTGGAGGTTGGGCCTGAACGATGGGTGAACTCACACTCAACATTGTTGCTATTACGATTTTTGTGGTGACGCTGGGGATGCTGGTCGGTCCCTTGGTGCATCTACCACAATCAGTGCCTGTGGTGACGATCGCGGCCTTGCTAGGCATCGCCACCCTCGATCAAACGAGTTTCAACGGCACAATTGGTAATTTATTGATTAATGGCTTGAACCGCTTGTCAGGGGAACAGCGCGATCGGGTCGTACATCACGAAGCGGGTCATTTTTTAGTGGCTTATCTGCTCGATATTCCAGTAGCTGACTATACCCTCAGCGCTTGGGAAGCTTGGAGAAAAGGCCTGCCAGGAGTTGGCGGCGTGCAGTTTGACACCACCGATTTAGAAACGACTCTCAAAGCAGGGCAACTGCCAGCACAAACGCTAAACCGCTACTGCACGGTATGGATGGCGGGCATTGCCGCCGAACAGTTGGTCTACGGTCAGGCCCAGGGCGGCCAGGACGATCGCCAAAAGTTTTCTATTCTTTGGCAGCAGCTGCAGCGGCCCCTGCAGGAAGGACAAATTCGCCAGCGGTGGGCCGTTTTGCAGGCGCGATCGCTGCTGGAAAAGCACCAAACAGCATACGAAGCTCTGGTAGCGGCGATATCAACCGATACGCCTGTGGCAGACTGTTTGACGCTCTTGCAGGCTCAATGTGAGCCTGAGAACACTGCTGTTGACGTCTGAATCCCAACGTCGTGCCAGCACCTCGCTTACCCAGACCACAGCAGCGGCATTTCAATGGCTGCCGTTAGTCGTAGCCCGCATTGAAACGTGAGTTCGACGGCCTAAAAGATGGCCTCAGGCAGAGCCAGCAAGCCTTTGAACTCTAGGTCTAAGGCGGGCTTCTTCTCTTGATAGGTATAAGCCACCAAGGCCGCCAAGGTGTTGACGAGGAAATTGAACGGGCGGC
>JBCCJU010000180.1:0-11423 GCA_039027715.1 Cyanobacteria bacterium P01_C01_bin.120 | reverse complement strand
CATTAGTGGCAGTAGCAACCGACTCTGACGTCACCAGCGTTTCGGTGGCGAGACTGCTTCCCCCTACGCCGATGCCAAACTTTTCCCTTAAATGCTGAATTTGAGCCTCCATTTGCCAAATGGATTGCTGAGCTAAATCCCGCAATTCTGCTTCGGAGTAATCGCCAGATGCCCCGTAGGCAAACGGTAGCCAGAAAGCACGGGTAGCCGTCGCGGCCTTGTCTTTGCCTTTGTAAGTGCCATGAATCAGCCAGGAGTAGGTGATGCCATTGGGAGAAGTGCGATCGGGCTCGAAGATGAAACGTACCCGAGACTTTTTACCAGAATTGGCTTCTTCAGAATTGGATGACGGTTTTCTTCCACGAGGCATGAGACTAAAACCAAACTGAGGACAGGTTTCCAAGCCGCTATCAGCACATGGATCAGCATCAACGGCGAATAATCGACAACATTGTAGCGTGAACCTGGTGAATGCTGAATAGCAATAGCTGCCATGCTGATATAAAGGCTTTTAGACGTGGAGAAAGAGACCGAAGTTTGTGGTTATTCAACCGTTTCTAGCCTTAACAAAGACAAAGAACATAGGGCATGTATACTTTTGTAAATTAATCAGCACTTACTCAGCATTGCTGGTTAGCGTATTTTAATATCGAGTTATCGAGGTGAATGATGCTTCTACCAACGTTCTTGCATTGGGTTCTCTAAATGACCGGAAAGTGTGTAAAAGGTCTGCCGGATATCGGTTTGATGGATGCCGGAAGACCGTTCGCACGACGGAGAACTCTCTATGCTGATGGATAACTGGAGAGAACCAGGCATGGATACTCCTGAACTTTTAGAAGCTTTTTTTGGGCAGCTTAATGCTCGCCTTGATTTAATCGAAGGCAACCTCAGAGAGTTGCACTATCGGTTGAATAGTGAGATAGATGCACCCAAGGTGGTGAAGCTCAACGAAGCCTGGAAAATCCTCGGCTACAAAAACTACGACGCCTGCCTGTATAAGGTTCGGTCTGGCCACTACCGCGTCAACAAGGAAATCTTGGATCGCCGCTCTCCTCAATCGAGAAGACCTGATTGGTATGCCGATATTGAAAAGTGTCGGCTCCGCGATGGTCAAAGACCGGCCCTCAGGGGCCATCGCACCATGGCTGGCAAACGTTCCGGTATCAAGTAGTCAAAATGCTTCAAACCGACTGCTTCTTTTTCAGTGCCGCAAAGTAAGTCTGAGCTGCCCGCTCTTTGGAAATATGCTTCTGATAGGTTCCCAGGTTGACATTCGGATTGTGCCCCATAAACTGAGAAGCAACCGCTGTGGGTAATTCGAGCCACAAAGCTGCTCTGAGACTCCAGGCATGGCGCAGGCTGTAGGGCGGAAAGGGCATCTTGGCTCGTTGAAAGGCTGTCGAAGTTCGGTCTCCATAGTCTTTATTCATCCGAACTGTCACCGATGGCCGTCGCACTTCCCACAGTTCCCACCGATCAACCCACTCAGGCGGCAGAGGAAAGGTTTCTCGCTTACCGGTTTTCGTGCCGTCAGGAACCAGGGCCACCAGCCACCGCTGACCGTCATATTCACGCCAGTCAACCTCACAGAGAAACGCTTCATGATCCCTGAGGTTGTAGGTCGCCATCATAGCGGCCACCCACTGCCAAGACTTATTTTTCATCCCGTCGATGGCAGCGATGATGTCGTTGTCTTCAGGAATGACTCGCTCGACATTACTTAGCCTGTACTCTCCCTGCCGATTTTTAATATTTGACGAGACGTCTGCAAAATCAGCCAGTCGCTGAAATTTCTGGCAGGCAATCTGACGGCTGCGACTATTCGGTTTCCAGCGGTCTACTACCTCATCCAGGAGTTGCGCAGTCAATTTCGCATTCGGTGGCAGCCACTTAAACGCCGGGTACCAGAACTGTTCTCGCCAACGCAGGGAGATGGCCTCTTCCTCACCCTCCTGCTGTTTCAGCCAGTCCTGCTTAAAGCGTTCTATCCAGGACTCACAGGTGTCAGACTTTTCGTTGGGGTCGGCTTCAAGGTCCCGCCAGTCGAAGCGCTTTTGGGCCAATAAGGCTCCCAGACGATAGGCTTCAGCTTCGGCAAACTCAATACCGGCAGGGTTGGCATAAACCCCAAGCGAATAAGCTGCTGACTGGGTCGATCCTTTTTACTGCCGGGTCGGGGGGGAAGGGTCCCTCTCAGGGAGAGTTTTTCTCCCCGCTGAAAGAGCTGCAAACCTATTTGAGCCGCTTTCAGCCGCTGATTGGCGGCTTCTATCGTTAACGTCTTCCGCCCCATTTGGAAGTAGCTCCTGATCTGGACTGATCTAAAAGTGATCTAAAAATCACTCCGTTTATTCTAGTTCAGTGCCATTCAGTCAGTTTTGGCATGACCAGGGTTGACCGGTTCAAAAGGGCTCAGGGCTTATGTTTCTTGAATGGGCGATACTGGGCTCGAACCAGTGACATCCTGCTTGTAAGGCAGGCGCTCTACCAACTGAGCTAATCGCCCGTGTTTCACGGTTTATAAATATAACAGACAAAGCGCGCGATCGCGTCCAGTATGATTTTATTTGCGCCTTCAGTTTTGATTTGCGATGCCCTCCGGAAAGACTCACGATCGCGTCACGCTCTGGCTAACGCCTTGGGTGGCACTAGTGGCGATGATTGCCACGAATAACTGGGCGTATACCGGACTGGTGGCTGGCGGCTTTGCGTTTGCCGGGCTGATGTTTGGCCCTGATTTGGACATTCGCTCGGTGCAGAGTAAGCGCTGGGGCTGGCTCGGGTGGATCTGGCGTCCCTATCGTCGTAGCCTGCGCCATCGGTCGATATGGTCTCATGGCTTTCTAGCAGGCACTGTCGTGCGGCTAGTTTATTTGCTGGTGTGGATCTCGCTGGGCGGTTTGCTGGTTTTAGAAGTGGGCAACACGGCTGGCTACACCCAGATTACATGGAATGATTTGGGAGAGGCGATCGCCCAGATTTTGGTGACATATTGGCAAGTCTGGCTGGCGATCGCGATCGGCATTGAGCTGGGAGCCATGAGCCACTACACGGCTGACTGGTTCGTCTCAGGTTGGAAACGGGAGTTACGAAAACCCCGCTCCAAGCAGCAAATTCCGCCGGATGACGAGTCGCGATCGCCTCGAAGAAAGTCTCGCTAGTGGGAAAATGTCTCCATGGCTTTACCCTACGAACGCGCCGAAATTCAGACCTGGAGTCGATATCTTGCCAACAGTTATCGACATTGGCGAAATCAGGATCTGGTGACCATCAAAAACGGAAAGACAGTGGCGTTGAGTTTGTTTGAGGCTCCCTGTGCGATCGTCTCCCACGGCACCCAAACCGACCCGATTTTTAACTACGCCAATCGCTGCGCTCTGAAGCTCTGGGAAATGGACTGGGACATCTTTACCCAATTGCCCTCCCGCCTGAGCGCTGAACCGATGCACCGCGAAGAACGGGCAAACATGTTGGCTCAGCTCGATACTCAGGGATTTGTCGACGACTATCAAGGCATTCGTATTTCCAGCCAGGGCAAGCGCTTCTACATCAAGCAGGCGACTATTTGGAATGTCATTGACGACACCGGCAATTCCATCGGCCAAGCCGCCACTTTCCAAAACTGGACTTTTTTGTAAGGTCATACATCCAGCCTATTTTTCTGATATTTCTTAGTTTTGGCTGTGTTTGCTGCTTTTCACTCCTCAATGGCAAATTACTTGGCATATTGAAAGGGAAATTTATCGGCAATGGCAATGGCGACTTCTCCACAGCATCGCGCAGCAATCCTCACGGCGCTGGGACGGTTGGTAGACGTGGTGGCTGACCTGCGCCATCCGGAAACGGGCTGTCCTTGGGATTTGGAACAGACCCACAAAACCCTGATTCCCTATGCGATCGAAGAGGCTTATGAAGTGGTGGATGCCATTCACGGGGGCGACACGGCGCACATCGCTGAAGAACTCGGGGATCTGTTGCTGCAGGTGGTGCTGCACGCCCAGGTGGCTCAGGACGCAGGCACTTTTGATCTGCAAGTGGTGGCTGACGGCATTGCCGATAAGTTGATTCGCCGCCATCCCCATGTGTTTGGCGACCTCAAGACCGACGATCTGGAGGAAATTCATCGCAACTGGGACAAGATCAAGGCTGCGGAAAAAGGTGAAACGGGCGATCCCCATCGTCTGTCGCCCAAACTGCACAAGTACAGCCGCACGCTGCCGCCCCTGATGGCTGCCAGCAAAATTTCTGTGAAAGCAGCTAAAGCAGGCTTTGAGTGGGAGTCCGTCGAGGG
The DNA here is from genome assembly GCA_039027715.1 of Cyanobacteria bacterium P01_C01_bin.120. Taxonomy (GTDB): domain Bacteria; phylum Cyanobacteriota; class Cyanobacteriia; order Phormidesmidales; family Phormidesmidaceae; genus Halomicronema. The sequence goes on along the minus strand of JBCCJU010000180.1, from coordinate 7,129 downwards.
GGTTTGGGAAAAGTTTCACGAAGAGTTGGAGGAATTTCGAGCAGCGATCGCTCACGAGCCCCACGAGAATCAACTGTCTGAACTCGGCGACATCCTCTTTACTTTGGTCAACCTGGCCCGCTGGCACGGACTCGACCCCTCGGAAGCGCTACAAAGCGCCAACCGGCGATTTATTCAGCGGTTTGAACAGGTGGAGCAGGCCAGCGATCGCCCCCTCAGCGACTATTCTCTTGAAGAACTTGAAGCCATGTGGCAGCAAGCAAAGGCGGCGCTTGAGGCGGAGAAATCGTAGGAGAGAATTCGGAGCGCAGAATGCCGAGTTCAGAAACCGGTAAAGAATGCAACATGCAGAGTACTCTGCGCGAACAAGGTCGAGCCCTACCGAATAAGGAAAAGAGAAATATGAATCAGCTCAAAAATTCATGAGAGACCACTGAAAAAGAATTACTAGACCTTGAATTATCACAAATAGTAATAATGGCTACGATTTAAGTCTATGAGAAACTTAGAAAAGCTCGGAGAGCAGCTTTATAACTATTCTTCAAACGTTTGGAAACCAAGCCGCCTTGTTGGATTCTTTCTAAAACAGATTCAGAGCACCTATCTTTTGGAATAGGGCTGCCTGGCGTTATCAAAGCGGCTAACTGCGCAGCATCCATGTCGCGTGCAAATCGATATGCAATAACAGATTCGCGCATAACGAATTTGGGAACACCGGATCCTGGCAAAAGAATACAAGTGGTTTCTGAATTACTTCTTCGGGTTGTTACATTAACAAATAAGAAATTGCTTTGAGAGGTTTTTGCAATCGCAATATACAGATGTTGACCACTTGGAGGAGTATCTATTAAGAACGCATCTCCCAAATTGATCACAATTTTAGCCATTCAGAGCCTCATCTAAATAAGCTTCTCGACAAGCCTCTTGTCTGATTTCTTCTATTTCATCTTCAGTTTTTCCTATAGATTGCAAAATTTTCTCGATAGAGATAGGAATAGTTGAGCCATGAGGATCTTGCCATTCTGGAAGATTGTGAGTCCACTCTGCAACATGGAACGGATCAAGATGTCCAAAGCTTCTATAAACCTGCTCTAAAATTTCTTCTTCCTCTTCACAAAGTTCTCTAACTCCTGGATCTCTTCTCAAAGAGACGTAGCTTGCATTGCGAGGAGAAACAAATTTTGACCAGATAGGTAATGCTTCATTGACATGCTTATTCTTAATCAAATCATAGACACCACTTAAAACAGGACCATAATCCATTGAAACATAATGGTCTCCAGTGATTGGCTGTTCCATTTGCTGTAGCGCGAGTCGATCAGCGATATAAAGCATCTTCAACAAACCTAGATACTTCATAGGTTTACCGTGCAACTTAAGAAGAATTGCTGCGGCTTCAACAGCTTTTTCTGGGTGAAAGCGAAACTCGATTGACATGGCTGCCTCTATTACCAAGCTCGACCTTTCTTAATAGTACAACTCCACTATAGTTTCGTCATCGGATTGTTATAAGGCTTGGAGAATGGTTCGTTTTATTTATGGCTAGCTACGGTTTGGCAAACTCTGACGGACTACGGAAATTCTCCACCGGCACATCAGCCAGCGCCCGCTGCATAAAGTCACGCCAAACCGGCGCAACATAAGTGCCGCCAGTAGCCCCAGAGCCCATTGGCGAATAGTCATCATTGCCAACCCAGATAGCCGTCGAGAGCTGCGGCACGTAGCCCACAAACCAAACGTCTCGCTGAGAATCGGTGGTGCCGGTTTTACCTGCTGCAGGACGCCCAATTTGAGCAGCGGTGCCGGTACCGCGAGCGATGACCCCCTGCAGCACATCGGTCAGCGCTGCCGTGGCCCAAGGATCCAAAATCAACTGGGGCTTGGGCGTGTTGTCCAGCAGCACATTGCCATTGCTGTCGGTCACCTGCACGATAAAGGTCGGGTCTGAGTGCCAGCCATTACTCGCGAATGTGGCATAAGCTCCGGCCATTTCCATGGGGGTGAGATCGACTGCTCCCAAGGGTAGAGATATGACCGGCTCCATCGGACTTTCGATGCCCAGCAGGCGGCTAATTTCGATGACGCGGTCCACGCCCACGGACTGACCCAATTTCACTGCAGGCACATTACGGGAAACTTCTAAAGCTTTGCGAATGGGAATATTGCCCATAAAGCTGCCGTCATAGTTGCGGGGATTGTAGTACTCATAGCCGTCGGGGTAGCTAACTGGCGTGTCTTGAATAACGGTGTCGGGCGTGTAGCGTCCCGATGCAAAGGCAGCATAGTAAACAAAAGGTTTAAACGATGATCCCGGCTGTCGCTGGGCCTGCACTGCCCGGTTGAACTGGCTGTCGTCATAGTTCACACCGCCAACCATGGCTTTGACAAAATGAGTCCGAGGATCGATCGCCACCAAAGCCATTTGGTCCGCTCGAATCCCCCGTGCCCGCATCGACTCATGATTACGGCGCACCGTTTCCTCCGCCATGCGCTGCATATCCAAAGCCACTGTAGTTTGAATGCGCATACCGCCTTTGAGGACGGCATCGTCACCAAAAATTTCTTTGAGCTCTTGGACCACCGCCTCCGTGACATAGGGCAGTTCACTTGTCCGAAAAGAGGTCACTTCCCCCACCAACAGAGGCGCCGCCTTGGCCTCCTCTTCTTCTTGTGGCGTAATCCACCCGAGCTGCCGCATGCGGCCTAACACCGTCGCCTGTCGCTGTTTTGCCAAGCCGTAATCAACAAAGGGACTATAGCCTTCAGGAGCCTGAATCAAGCCTGCCATCATGGAAGATTCGGCCAAAGTCAAATCTTTGGCCGACTTATTGAAATAGCTCTGAGAAGCGGTTTCAACACCATAGGTGTTATGGCCCCAATAGACCTGATTCAGATACATTTCAAGAATTTGGTCTTTTTCGAAAATTTGCTCTAGCCGCATTGACAGGACGGCTTCGGCAACTTTTCGACTAATCGCCTGCTCTGGTGTCAGAAACAGGTTTTTGACCAACTGCATGGTGATGGTCGAGCCGCCCTCAACCGTCGAACCCGCCTGCACGTTGGCCAACAGTGCCCGTCCCACACTACTGGGATTGATGCCTTGGTGGGAATAAAAATAACTGTCTTCGATCGCCAGTACCGCTCGCTTGAGATGGGGCGAGACCTCGTTCAGGTCAACAACCTCGCGATTGGCCTCATCGTGCAGGCTGTAGAGCAGCGTGCCATTGATATCGTAGATATAGCTGGTTTCGCTGGGCAGATAATTCCGTAAGACCCGCACATCGGGCAGGTTTCGAAAGCTGATGGCCAGTCCCACCAGACCACCCGCCGCGACGGAACTCACAAGCATCGTCGTGCCTAGCAGCGTGGCCACCGTGATTTGCCCCACGTCTTGGACAAATTTAATGACACCGCCTGTAAGTTGGCTGGAACGAGGCTGAGCAGTGGTTTTAGAAAAAGTGTTAGAGGACACGATAACGAAGAGGTTTACGCTAAGGGTATTAAATGACTCAAAGTTTTGTAATTATAGAGGTCTGACCTGAAAGCGGTCAGAAAAAGTCGTTTGGCAACAGAATAAAGCACCCAATCAGACCCTGCCACTATATTTTGAGTTCTTTAGTATTTGAGCTCTTCTCACGTCATGAGTTTTTATGGTGCAGACTGTGCAGCAGTGAGTATTTTAGACAGCGGCGAAATCAACCATCACTAGACTAGAAAGCAGCAACGCTGGGGCAGCTATGGCGCAATCTTCAGACGACTGGCAGTGGATTTATCGTGGTATTACGGAAGTTTTTCCCGATCAGCCGGATACCGATGATTCCCAAGAAAATTTACGGGCGCGGCTGCAAAAGAGCGATCGTCCCCTGCGCGTCAAACTCGGCATTGATCCAACGGGAGCTGAGCTTCACCTGGGCCACAGCATTCCTGTGCGAAAACTACGGGCCTTTCAAGATGCTGGCCACACAGCGGTCCTAATTATTGGTGACTTTACTGCCCGCATCGGCGACCCTACGGGCAAGTCTGAGGTGCGCAAACAACTTACAGAAGCCGAAGTCAAAGCCAATGCGGAAACTTATTTGCGGCAAGTAAGCTCGATTCTGGATTTTGATACGCCTGGACGATTAGAGATTCGCTACAACTCGGAATGGCTCTCTAAATTAGATCTGAGCAAAATCCTGGGACTATTTGCCACGATGACTGTGGGCCAAATGTTGGCAAAAGAAGGATTTGCTGAACGTTACGCAAAAGGAACGCCCGTCTTTTTACATGAGTTTTTCTACCCGCTAATGCAGGGCTATGATTCTGTGGCAGTAGAAGCTGATGTGGAACTGGGCGGCACCGATCAAAAGTTCAATCTGGCGGTAGGGCGAGACCTGCAGCGACACTTTGGTTTAAGGCCGCAATTCTGTATGCTGCTGCCGCTGCTGCTGGGCGCTGACGGCGTGCAAAAGATGTCGAAGTCTTTAGGAAATTATGTGGGGCTCCAGGAAGACCCACTGACCATGTATTCCAAGCTGGAAAAAACGCCGGACTCGCTGATCAATCAGTATTTTGAACTGCTGACGCGCTTACCGTTGACTGATTTACCGGAAAATCCCCGCGATCGCCAAAAGCTACTTGCCCTCGATGTGACTCGCCAGTACCACGGTGAAGAGGCCGCCCAGCAGGCACAGCAAGACGCGATAAACCTGGTGCAGGGCGGCGGCACAGCGGAGAGTGTCCCTGAATTTTCCCTGGCTGAGGTGAACTTTCCCGCCAAGGCGTTTTATTTGCTGGGAGCAACGCCGCTGTGCGCCAGCAGCAGTGACGCTCGTCGCAGCATTCAAGGCGGTGGAGTGAAGTTAGAGGGCGATCGCCTGTCTGACCCGAATACGGTATTTGAAACCCCCGCTGACCTCTATGGCAAAGTCCTGCAAATTGGCAAGAAAAAGTTTGTGCGTTTGGTCGAATAGACTGGCTCAGAAATTGATTCTGACTTCCAGTATTTGACTGAATATTTCTGACGGGGCTCACCTTCAGCCTGAAGCCAAATCTCTGGCAAATTTCAAAGCAGCGCCCCAGAACCAGAGCTATCTATCTTTTTGATTGGGGGCAAATAAATCAGGCTATACCGAGCCTCGTATTTTCAGATTAAGACTTTCGATTAAACATGTGCACCAACAGCAAAAAAGCGCCTCTCTAAAGAGAGACGCTTTTCATGGCTATGTCAGACTAGCTGAAATGTCGAAACCTAACCAACGATTTCAGGCGCTTCAGTGGTTGCCAGATCCAGCGGGAAGTTGTGAGCGTTGCGCTCATGCATGACTTCCATACCGATGTTGGCGCGGTTGATCACGTCAGCCCAAGTACCAATGACCCGACCCTGAGAATCGAGCACGGACTGGTTGAAGTTGAAACCGTTTAGGTTGAACGCCATCGTGCTAATGCCTAAGGCAGTGAACCAGATGCCAACTACAGGCCACGTTCCCAAGAAGAAGTGCAGGGTACGAGAGTTGCTGAAGGAAGCATATTGGAAGATCAAACGACCGAAGTAGCCGTGCGCTGCCACGATGTTGTAAGTCTCTTCCTCTTGACCGAATCGGTATCCATAGTTCAAGGACTCAAGCTCGGTGGTCTCACGCACCAAAGAAGAGGTCACCAAAGAACCGTGCATCGCTGAGAACAAGCTACCGCCGAACACTGCTGCTACACCCAACATGTGGAAGGGATGCATCAGGATGTTATGCTCTGCCTGAAATACCAACATAAAGTTGAAGGTACCAGAAATGCCTAAAGGCATGCCGTCAGAGAAGGAGCCTTGACCCAGGGGATAGATTAAGAAGACCGCGGTTGCCGACGCCAGAGGAGCGCTGTAAGCCACGCAAATCCAGGGGCGCATACCCAAGCGATAGCTTAATTCCCACTGACGACCGAGGTAGCAAAAGCAGCCAATCAAAAAGTGGAAAACAATGAGCTGGTAGGGGCCACCGTTGTACAACCACTCATCGAGGGAAGCGGCTTCCCAGATGGGGTAGAAGTGCAAACCAATGGCGTTGGAAGACGGCACAACGGCACCGGAGATGATGTTGTTGCCGTACATCAGGGAGCCAGCCACGGGCTCACGGATGCCGTCGATGTCAACCGGGGGAGCAGCAATGAATGCAATCACGAAGCAAACAGTTGCAGTGATCAGCGTAGGGATCATTAGCGTACCGAACCAGCCTACATATAGGCGATTCTCGGTGCTGGTGACCCACTGACAGTAGCGCTCCCAAAGCCCCAGTTTCCGGGCCTGAGAAGTAGAAGTCATAGTGATGATTGCCAAATATATTTACGACAAAAGTTCAGATGAGCCGCCTGTTAAGTACAGTTGCCCACCTATTGACTAGCGTAAAGATTCGTATTGAGTTTTTGAAGTAGCTCTATGAAATTCTTCTTGTTCTGACATCTTCCTTAATTTCCCCAGATGGATAAATTTACATCAAAGGAATGGAAGCGAGCTTTAGCAGCGGCACTGGCTGCCCTCGCTTTTGCCACAGCTTGATGAATTTAGCCTGGGGGCCACTGGAGCGATCGCCCACCAAGTAAATGTAAGTGCAGATGAAACACGGTTTGCCCGCCGTTAGCGCCCGTATTAATGACTACACGATAGCCATCCTCTGCAATACCCAACTGTTCGGCAATAACGTTCACCGTCAGCAACAAGTGGCCCAACAGTTCCTGGTCCTCGCGGGTGGCGTCCGCCAGCTTGGGAAGGGGCTGCTTGGGGATGACCAGCACATGGGTCGGCGCTTGGGGGGCGACATCACGAAAGGCTAAGCATAGGTCGTCTTCGTAGACGATATCGGCAGGAATTTCTCGACGAATGATTTTGCCGAAAATCGTGTCTTCACTCATGGGGCGATCGCTTGTTGGAAAATCACTCTGTCATCATACCGGGCAAGCGCTTAGATATCCCTCTTCTGTCACTTTAAGCAGAGGAAAAGAAGTGACTGGATTGCAGCCGTTGAACAAGTGGGCAGTAAAACTGATTCATGTGGTCGGTGAGTACTTCAAATCCGGTTCTCAACTGCGGATTGGGAAACAACTTGCGCTTGATTATTCAACCTCTGGTCTGTTTCAACTGGCTTCAGCAGTGGCTCAAGGTGTT
>JBCCJU010000179.1:0-11500 GCA_039027715.1 Cyanobacteria bacterium P01_C01_bin.120 | reverse complement strand
GGCGTCGGGGATAGCGGCAATCAGCTGTTGGGTGTAAGGCTGCTGCGGCGAGTTGTAAATCGCGGCGGCGGGACCGATTTCTTCAATGCGGCCCTGGTTCATCACCATAATGCGATCGCTGACAAACTTCACGACGCTGAGGTCGTGGGAAATAAAGATGTAGGTCAGGTCAAAGTCCGCTTGCAAATCCTTGAGCAAGTTCAGCACCTGGGCCTGCACCGACACGTCTAGTGCCGATACCGACTCATCGCAAATAATAAACTTGGGCTCGCAGGCGAGGGTGCGGGCGATGCAGATGCGCTGCCGCTGGCCGCCCGAAAATTCGTGAGGCATGCGTTTCATGGCGCTAGCGTCTAGCCCCACTCGCTCTAACAGCTCTCCCGCTTTGGCGTATCGGGCGGCCTCATTCTGGCCCAAACGGTGGATGCGCATCGGCTCCAGAATGGCAGACCCAATGGTTTGTCGGGCGTCCAGCGAGCCATAGGGGTTTTGAAAAATGATCTGCATTTGGCGGCGCAGATGGCGCAGGTCGCTGGCACTTAAGTCCAGCAGCGATCGCCCCTCGAAGGCGATCGCGCCTCGGGTTGGCTCAATCAGGCGCAGCAGGCAGCGGCTCAGGGTCGATTTGCCACAGCCCGATTCGCCTACCAGTCCCAAGGTCTCACCGGGATACACCACAAAGCTGACATCATCGACGGCGCGGAATTCCGACTTGGTGCCAAACCAGCCCTCCCGTATTGGAAACGCTTTGGTCAAGTTATCCACTTGCAGCAGCGGCGGGCGCTGTTGGATGGTCTGACGACGCTGCTCCACTTCGTTCGGGCTGACTTCGGCTAACAGGGCGGCGCGCTCGGCTGAAGTGTGAAGCTTGGCCTCAATCTGCAGGGCAGATGTGTCCGTGGCGTCCGGTGTTGCGCGAACGGTCATAAAGTCGTCCACGGTCGGCAACCGCTGGAGCTGCCGCTGTGGTCGTGGGCGACAGTTCAACAGGCCCTGGGTGTAAGGATGCTGCGGATTGGCAAACAGGTCATATACCGGGGCGATTTCCACCAGGCTGCCTTTGTACATAACGGCGACGCGATCAGCAATTTCTGACACGACGCCCATATCGTGGGTGATAAAGATAATCGCGGTGCCCCTGGTTGCCTGCAGCTCTCGCAATAGCTCCAAAATGGTGGCTTGGATGGTGACATCGAGCGCGGTGGTCGGTTCGTCGGCAATGAGCACCACCGGATTCCCCGCTAGGGCAATGGCGATCATGACCCGCTGCTGCTGCCCGCCAGAGAGCTGATGGGGATATCGTTTGAGGATTTGCGCCGGTTCTGGCAGCTTGACTTCTTCAAATAGCGCGATCGCCCTTTCCTTAGCGACAGTAGCAGTCAATCCCTGATGCAGTTTCAGGGCTTCTATGAGCTGGTCGCCGCAGGTATACACTGGATTTAGCGACGTCAGCGGCTCCTGAAAAATCATCGAAACCAGCCGTCCCCGATAGTGACGGCGGGCGGTGGGCGACAGTGCCAGCAGATTCACCGGCGCGGCCTCCGGCGTGTGTGGGTCATGAAACCAAATCTCCCCGGACCGCTCTACCCCTTTCTCTAACAGTCCGATCAGCGCTAGTGACGTGACGGATTTGCCAGAGCCCGACTCCCCGACCAACCCTAGGGTTTCTCCTGGAGATAGGGTAAACGAGACATCTCTCACCGCGGTAACGGGGCCATCCTTGGTTAGAAAAGTCACAGAAAGATTACGAACATCCAAGCTTGGAGAAACCATAGGAATTATCAATGAAAAATCAATAAATTGTGGCTCAAAGAATTGCTTTTAGTCACAAACCTCTCTCAGCAATGACTTACAGGAGTGATTGACAAACTCCGTAAAAGCCAGTGATACCAAGGCATTTTTACTTTTAGGTGAATCTAGTAAAAAATCGCTCAAAGGTCTTTCTAGTCTGAACTTTAAGGACCATTTGAGACTTCCTTTACAAAATGGCAATCTGCTAGCCGTCTTACATCAAAATTTTGACAGTCTATTAATAGAAAGACCAGGTAACAGCTTCAGATTTTGTATCGAAATACTCTTTTTGCAACTGTAAAATACAATTAATTTCTTGCCATTCTAAACACAATTCCCATACCGTACTTTAAATCCCAATGCTTAACTTTTTGGGAATTTGGAAGGTGCGAAAACAATGTTTAGCAATATGCGATCGCTGCAACGATATCTGCGCCGAGTCTTGCTGGGGGTGCTGGCCTTAACCCTCGTCGTCACCCTAGCTAACTGCGGCGGCCCCGAGGAAGCCAGTGACCCGGCTGCTCCCGACGACGCGGCGGCCCCAGCGGCAACGGGTGCGCTGGTGTTTGGCTCTGGGGGGCAGCCGGTGAATCTGCGTCCCGGCGATGTGACCGACGGCAACTCGATGTATGTGCAGCTGCAAATTTACAACTATCTGCTAAGCAACGAACCGGGCAGCACTGAGCTGATTCCCAGCTTGGCCACGGAGTGGAGCGCCTCGGACGATGGCTTAGTGTGGACGTTTAATCTGCGAGATGATGTCACCTTTCATGACGGCACGGACTTCAATGCCGAGGCCGTCGTTTTTAACGTCAACCGCTGGTGGGACCCGGAGTTTGAGTTCGGCTACCGCGCCGAGGGTCACCTCTATGAAATCTGGACGGACTTGTTCGGTGGTTTCAGAGGGGATGAAGGCTCGACGGTGGTGGACGTGCGCGCGGTTGATGACGTGACGGTGGAGTTTGAGCTGGCAGAACCGTTTGCGGCGTTTCCGGCGGCGATCGCCTCCTCCTACTTTGGCATCGCTAGCCCGACCGCCATTCAAGCATCCGGGGCGGCCTATGGCACCCCGTCTGGCCTAGCGGTGGGCACTGGCCCCTTCGTTTTTGAAGAATGGCGCAGTGGCGATCGCATCACCCTGTCCGCCTTTGCGGACTACTGGGAAGCGGGCCTGCCGCGAACCGAGCAGCTGGTGTTTAGCTTTGTGGAAGACCCGGCGGCACGTCTGGCTCAACTCCGGGCGGGCACGCTAGATTTCACCGTTGATCTGACCCCCGACCAGCTCCCTGAAATCGAGTCCGACGCGAACCTGGAAGCGGTCTTTCGACCTTCGTTCAATGTGGGCTATCTGGCGCTGAATCCCACCTATGAGCCCCTGGCGTCGGTGGAAGTGCGGCAGGCGATCGCCCAAGCGATTAATAAAGCTGAGATTGTGGAAGCTTTTTGGGGCGATTTAGGGGAGACGGATGGACACTTTGTCCCGCCCTCCCTGGAAGATTACACCAGCGCCGAAGTCGATGACTATGAGTACGACCCCGAGGTGGCGCGGCAGGCGCTGGCCGATGCCGGCTATCCCGATGGCTTCACCCTCGATCTGTGGTACATGCCCGTGAGTCGCCCCTATTTTCCGAACCCTAAGCCCATTGCCGAAGCCTTTGCCGCCGAGCTGAGCCAGATTGGCATCACGGTCAATCTACAGACTAAAGACTGGGGCGCCTATCTCGAAGATCGCAATACAGCTCCAGGATTCCAAGCCTTTATGCTGGGCTGGACGGGGGATTATGGTGACCCCGACAATTTCTTGTATGCTCACTTTGGCCCCGGTGCCACCCAAGACTTGGGCGACTATCAAAATTCGGAGCTGTTTGACATGCTCAACCAGGCCCGGTCAGCCACCGAAAAGGCCGAGCGTGAAACGATTTACCAGGATGTCGATCGCATTTTGTTTGAAGAAGCGCTGCGGATTCCCATCGTGCATTCTCAGCCGCTGCTGGCCCAGCGCAGTAACGTTGAAGGCTGGTCGCCCAGTCCCTTCTCCAACGAGCCGTTTACCACCGTCGAGAAGTCTTAATTTAGTCGGGTGAGCAACGCCTACCCTATGCCTATTTGGGTAGGCACTGCCTGCCCGCCGACTTCTCTGGCAATTCCCCATTACTCCATCACCCCATCACTCCTATGGGTCGCTATATTTTTGCCCGCTTACTTCGCCTGATCCCGGTACTGCTGGGTATCTCGCTGCTGGTGTTTCTGTTTTTACACCTGATTCCCGGCGATCCGGCAGTGACGCTGCTGGGCGATCGCGCCACCCCCGATCAGGTGGCAGCCCTGCGCGAGCGGATGGGACTCAATGAACCGCTGCCGCTGCAGTATCTGTCGTTTTTGGGCAACCTGGTCACGTTTAATCTGGGCACTAGCATCTTTACCGGTGTGCCCATCTGGGATGAAATTCGCCTGCGCTGGCCCGCCACCTTTGAGCTGTCAGTGGTGGCCATGCTGATTGCGCTGGTGCTGGGTATTCCCGCTGGCGTTGTTGCCGCCGTCCGCAAAAACAGCCTGGTGGACAACCTCACCATGAGCGGCTCACTGCTCGGGGTGTCGATGCCGGTTTATTGGTTAGGGTTACTGCTGGTGTACCTGTTTGCTGTGAGCCTGCAGTGGTTGCCGCCCAGCGGTCGCATCGGCATTGATGTGGGCTACACCTTTGAGCCCATCACGGGCTTTTATCTGTTTGACGCCTTGATTCAGGGCGACTTTCGGGCGTTGGGCAACATTCTGGCGCATCTAGTTCTACCAGCGCTGACCCTGAGTACGATTCCCCTAGCAATTTTGGCCCGCATCACCCGCAGCGCCATGCTTGATGTCCTGTCCCAAGACTACATTCGCACTGCCCGCGCCAAAGGGGTGTTGGAGTTCTGGGTAGTGGCCAAGCATGCGTTGAAAAATGCCATGCTGCCGGTTGTCACTATTGTGGGTCTAGAATTTGGCACGCTCTTGGGCGGGGCAATTTTGACAGAGACGATTTTTGCCTGGCCCGGCATTGGCAAATGGATCTACGACGGTATCCTGCAGCGGGACTATCCGGTGGTGCAGGGAGGTGTGGTGTTTGTGGCCCTGGTATTTGTCCTGGTGAACCTGATTGTGGATATTTCCTATGCGTTTCTAGACCCTCGGATTCAATACAAATAGTCGGGAAAAGGGAAGGGTTTGAGGTCAGGTGGCAGGGTATGAGGGTGGCAGGGTGTGAGGGTAGGGTGTCGTCAGCGTAGCGACGCACCGCCCCCAGGAAATTCAGGTAAAGACAGGATGATTTTGAATTTTCGATTTTGAATTTTTGATTTTGGCGCTTCGTTTTTTGTGCTTCGTTCTTCTTTTTTCCAATTCCTCTATCTTTATCTGTATCGCACTATGGCCATCACCGTTGCCCCCAATCGTCTCTCTCGTCTGCGCCAAAATCGTGCGGTGCAGCGCTTTCTGGAATCCACTTCGGGCCTGGTTGGCCTGGGATTGACGCTGTTTATTACATTGGCGGCGCTGCTGGCTCCGGTGCTGAATCCCTACGATCCGGCCACCGATCGCAACTATGCGGCCCGACTGCAGGGTCCGAGCGGGGAATTTTGGTTTGGAGCGGACGGTCTGGGGCGCGATATTCTCACGCTGGTCTGGTACGGCTTGAGAACGTCTCTGGTGATTGGCCTGGTCTCGGTGCTGCTGGGACTGCTGGTGGGGGTAGCGCTGGGGCTGGCGGCGGGCTACTTTCGCGGCGGAATTGAAGGCGTTATTGGCTGGCTGACGGATGTGATGCTGGCGTTTCCGTCCATCTTGTTGGCGATCGCGGTCGTCACTGTCACGGGACCCAGCGTGATCAGCGTTATGGTCGCCGTGGGCATTGTCCAAATTCCCAAATTTATTCGCCTGACCCGCAGCATGGTGCTGTCGCTGCGGGAGCAAGAGTTTGTCCAAACCGTTCGCGCCTTTGGGGCGAGCCCGCCGCGCATCGTGTTTCTGCATATTTTGCCAGCGAGTCTCGCCCCGTTAATCGTGCAGGCCACCTTGGCGATCGGCACCGCCACCCTTGAAGCTGCTGGCCTGGGCTTTCTGGGTCTCGGGGCTCAGCCTCCGACTCCAGAACTGGGCACGATGCTCTCTGACGCCTTTAAGGGGGGCTATTCCCTATCGGCCCCGTGGACTATCGCCTTTCCGGGGTTGTTTATCACTCTGACGGTGCTGGCCTTCAACCTGCTGGGCGATGGATTACGCGATGCCCTTGATCCTCGCATCAGCCAGTGACACGGTTAATCAATTGCTCCTTTCACGTACTTGTCAAACCACTGCAGCTGTTCCCACAGTACATGCTCAATACTCTCCCGAGCCCGGTAGCCGTGGTCCTCAAAGGGCAGCAGCACTAATCGGGCGGTGCCTCCCGCACCACGCACGGCTTCATAGAAAACCTCTGACTGTGGCGTAAGCGTCCCTGGATTGGCGTCGTCAGCCCCATGAATAATCAGCACGGGCTCATTCACCTGATCCGCGAAGAACGTGGGTGACACCTGAATGTAAACATCCCTGGCCTCAAACAGAGAGCGCCGCTCAGACTGGAAGCCGAAAGGCTGATTCGTTTTGTTGTAAGAACCGCTACGGGCAATGCCAGCCTGAAACAGATCGGTATGGGCCAGTAGGTTCGCCACCATCAGGCCGCCATGACTGTGCCCGATAATGCCGATGCGCTCCGGATCAGCCACACCCATCTCAACCGCCTTGGCGACGGCAGCTTCCGCATCTTTAACCAACTGCGGCACAAAGGTGTCATAAGCCGTCTCCGGATCGCCGATCATCGGCATGGCAGTCTGATCAAGCACAGCGTAGCCCTGCAGGAGGAAAAATAAGTGAGAGGGGCCATACAGACGCATGAAACGTTGGGCTGAGCCACTCACCTGCCCCGCCGTGGTCGCTCCCGAATATTCAAGAGGATAGGCATAAAGCACGGTCGGTAGGGGCGTGCCTTCTTCATAGTCGGGTGGCAGATACAGATGAAAGCTCAGGGGAACGCCATCTTCCCGCTCATAGCGCACAATGCGTTTTTCAATTTCTCGCAATTGGGGGGTCGGGTCTGCAAATCGGGTAATGGGCACGCGGGTTAGCGTGTGTGTCGCTTCCCCCTCAGCCGACTCTACTTTCTCATTGAAGGTGGCCAGGTAGTAATTGGGGACATCGCTCGCGGACTCGGAGCGCAATACGAAGCGATTTTCGTCACCGGCAAAGGCCACAAAAAATTCATAACGCTCCGGATCGCACCGAAACAGTCGCTCCGTCGCGCCAGTCTCCAGGTCACGTAAATCCAGAAAGGGGCGATCGCCTTGATCCGTCGCGCCACTGCCGCTGAAGTAGACGGCATTGCCCTTTTGGTGCATGACCCACCGGCCATTCGGGAGTATGCGCCAAACGGGAGAGCCAGGATTGCCGTAGCGATCGGCCTCATCCAGGTCAAACCATAAGCGGGCCGTTCCTTTATCCACATCCAATAGCCAGACGTAGCGCCAGCGGTGTAACCGATCCCATTGGGTGAGCATCAAGCTGTCACCCTCAGCAGTCCAAGCATTGCGCCAGGGCTGAATGCGGTGCTCAGCTTGAAAAATCACTTGAGGTTCGGCTGAAAAGGGAGCCGCCAAACCCATGAGCTGATCACGGTGTGGGACTTCAGCTAAAGGGTCACCGCCGTCTAAGGCTTCCACCCAGTAAAGCGTATGGGGAGCCGTGGGACGCCAGGCAACTGCTCTTGGGCCAACGGGTACCCCCCTGACTGGCACCGAGTCAGCTACTGGCAGCGACGCGATGGTCGCGATGGGTTGACCTTTGGCGTTCCACACTTCCGTTTCGCTGGCAAAGCGCTGCCAGCCGACCTCATGAGACCAAGGGGCGACCAGACGCTGGACAAGAAGATACTCACCAGAGGGTGAGAACTGGGCCATGCTGTAGGGGGCAGGGCTGCCGATGACCTCTACTTGGCCCTCTTTAGGATCGATGACCACCAGTTCGGAGGTGGTGTAATACTCGAAGAGAGCATCATCATGCGTCGTTTCGAGCAAATTACGGGCTTCATAGGTGGAGCGAGCGCCAGCGCCTATGCCTTCCAGGATGTCTGGCCCTGATGGGATACCAGGTGGTTCAGGCGCTGGCCCGCGCTGTGGAACCCGCCGAACCAGGAGTCGTTGCTGATCAGGAAGCCAGCTCACAGCATTGCCGAGCAGCGGATTGACTGCGATCGCTTCGACTTTCGCAATTTCCCCGGTGATGGAGCCGACCCACAGACCAATGTGATCTTCCTGTCTAACGGTAAGCGCAAAGCGCCGTCCATCAGCAGTCCAGCGAACGCTAAGAACCTTTGCTGCTTCAGGCAAAGAGAGCGCCGTGGTTTTCCCATCTTCGACCTGGACAAGGCGCGGCGATTGACTACCCGATTGAGCATGATGACCGTTAATCGCTGGGTTGACCCGCATTCCAGCCAGCTTATGCATCGGGGCAGCGAGTTCAGCGAGCGGCGGATAGAGTACGTAATCGGCAATGAGCAAATACTCCCCGGTAGGAGCCGTCCAAACACCAGGAAACTGTTGAGCATGAAGGACTTCCAGGATTTCCTCTGGGGGAGACTGCCATCGCGACGGGTCGGTTACTGGCTGCAAGTTGTCTCCCGATGATGTCGCTGCGCTAACTGTCAACATAAATGTTCCTACCACTAACGCCAATAGAATGACTGTTCTGACGATGATTCTATTCATTAAGACTATGGCTTCACTCGTACTATTCGTTGAAGGGGTTTTAATGTTTTTAATACAGTTGAATTCTGGCTGAAAGTCAGGCGATCGCAATGAAAATAATAAGTCCTAGAGCTTAGGTCGCTTTAGTATTTGGCAATGCCCTTTAACCGCATCATTCCAAAGTCCGACCTCGAACCGTTTCTGCCGACCTCAGCTCAGCAAATTCAGGACGGTGATGCCATTGCCTTTCTGAATCACCTTCAACGTCACCCCGTCACGGTCTCTGACCTGGTGACTGGCGCTCCTCCGGTGACGGTACCGACTGCCGTGATGGCGACCGGCAAGCCCACACCAGCCGACGCAGCGCCGTTAATACTGCTCCCTGGGTTTGACAGCTCGGCATTGGAATTTCGCCATTTGATTCCTTACCTGGCTCCCCACAAAACTCTCTACGCGATCGATGTCTTGGGATTTGGCTTCACGGCCTCTCCACCGTCTATCGCCATCGCTCCCAGCACGATTCGTCAGCACCTTTACGCCACTTGGCAGCAGCTTATTAACCGTCCGGTCGTACTGCTGGGGGCTTCGCTGGGCGGGGCGATCGCCATTGACTTTGCGCTGAGGCATCCGGACTGTGTGGAGCGGCTGATTCTGGTGGATAGCGTCGGCTTTTCTGGCAGTTTTCCACTGGGTCAGTATCTGGATAACTCGCTGCTGAACTGGGGAGCCGACTGGCTGCGGTTTCGCAAAAGCATGGCGTTTCAGACAGCGGCCATGCTGCCGTTTACCAGCTCCAGTCAAACGGACAAGATTCTGTGTGCCATGCTGCATCAGGCGATGCCCGGTTGGAGACAAGCCGTCGTGTCATTTACCCAAAGTGGCGGCTATGGCTATTTGGCTCAGCAGATTGCGGCTATCCAACAGCCCACCTTGATCCTGTGGGGCGATCGCGACAGCACGCTCGGCACTGAAGATGCCTGGAAGTTTCAGCGAGCGATCGCTCACAGTCGTTTGATGTGGATCACCGGGGCTGACCATGCGCCTCACGTGGATGCTCCTGAGGCTGTGGCCGAGGCGATTCTGCAAGAACTGGACGAGGAAAGCATGTAAGGCCATGATGGCAACATCCGTTAGGATGATTGGGCACTTCATCCAGCCCAGCGAGCCATGAGTAAACACATTGTCATTACTGGGGTTAGCCGGGGGTTAGGGCGGGCGATGACTGAAGCCTTCATCGCCCAAGGGCATCGGGTCTCGGGCTGTGCCCGCGATGCCGCCAAAATAGCCGAGCTTACGCAAGCCTACCCAACACCCCACCAGTTTACGGCCATTGATATCACCGATGATGCCAGCGTCAGTCAATGGTGTCAGCAGGTCTTAAGCCACAATGGGGTGCCGGATTTGGTGATCAACAATGCGGGGCTAATCAACACCCCGGCTCCGCTGTGGGCCGTGCCCGTAGCGGACTGTGAGGCGGTGATTAAGGTCAATCTCAACGGCATGATCAACGTCATTCGCCATTTTGTGCCGCCGATGCTGGAGCAGCGATCGGGCCTCATCTTCAATTTCAGCTCCGGTTGGGGCCGTTCGACCTCGCCTGGAGTGGCTCCCTACTGCGCCACCAAATGGGCCGTGGAAGGGTTAACCCAGGCGCTTGCTCAGGAACTGCCAGACGGCATGGCAGCGGTGGCGCTGAACCCAGGCGTCATCCATACTGAAATGCTGGAAACCTGCTTTGGTGAAGCTGCGGCTAACTACACATCTCTGCCAGCGTGGGCCAAGGCAGCAGTGCCCTACATTCTCGGCATTCAGCCTCAGGACAATGGTCGTCAGCTATCGGTACCAGGATAAGCAGTCGGGAGAGCGGTTTGAAGGCGATCGCCCGACTGCCCCTATCGCACCCTCCCGCTACTGTTAGATCTTCAGAGAAGCCGTGAGTCATGTTCCGAAAGAGCCGCTCCCCCGTGGCTGCTGTAGAGAATGGCCATCTTAATTGCAGGAGATGCTCCACTCCTGGAACTGCTAGGGGCGATCGCAGATGCGGACAATCTTCTGCCCATGGGCAGCGCCATTCAACCCGCTCTGATCCGGATGGTTGAGGCTGACATTTGAAGTGGAATATAAATGAACTACCAACTCAAGTCATCCTATGGGGTTTCCAGTTCCGGGGAACGCGATCGAACAGAGCCTCGATCTCAACCGCCATTTGATCCACAATCCGGCGGCGACATTCTTCATGCGGGTCGCAGGCGATATGGTCGCTCATGCTGAAGTCCATCCTGGCGATCTGCTCATTATTGATCGCTCCCTAGCGGCTCAGCACGAATCCCTTGTAGTGGGCGTCATGGAAGGCCAAATGCGGGTTCTGCGCGTTCAGAAGGTGGGAAAACAGTGGGTGCCGACATCAGAAGCGTCAGAGACTGCAGTCGCTTCACTAGAAATCTGGGGCGTCGTCACCCATATCATTCGTCAGGTCTGAGCCCACATGTTTGCTTTGGTGGACTGCAACTCGTTTTTTGCTTCCTGTGAAAAGGTCTTCCGGCCCGATCTCGAAGGTCAGCCAGTCGCCGTGCTCTCCAACAATGACGGCTGTGTCGTCGCGCGATCGCCCGAGGCCAAGCAGATTGTCAAAATGCAGGCGACGCTCTTCTCGATTAAGGACTTAGTGGAGCGGGGAAAATTGCATGTGTTCTCAGCCAATCCGGTGCTCTACAAGGACATGTCGCAGCGGGTGATTCAGACGCTGCAGCACTTCAGTCCGGAAGTTGAGCAGTACTCCATTGATGAGGCTTTTCTGGGCTTGCATGGTTTTATCAATCGTGACCTGACAGACTACGGTCAGCAAATCCGCACTACAGTGCAGCAGTGGACCGGCATTCCGGTTTCAGTGGGCATCGCTAAGACGAAGACGCTGGCCAAGCTGGCAGCCCAGGTGGCGAAGCGCAATCCAGAGATGG
>JBCCJU010000178.1:0-11503 GCA_039027715.1 Cyanobacteria bacterium P01_C01_bin.120 | reverse complement strand
GCTGTGGCTAGCGGGTTTGTATCCGGCATTTTTTATCCCATCGGTTAAGGCAGAACCGGTACAGCCACCCGTCAATCCGTCGTCTGCGTCTGCTGTTCTAGCGCAAGGCATCGTCCAGATAACTGGCGTGCAAATTAACACTGTAGACGGTCGGTTAGAGCTCAATTTGAGCACGAGCGGTGCCTTGGCAGAACCGGCAACCTCCTTCAATGGCAATGCTCTGATAATCAGACTGACGGGTGCAGTGCTGGCGCTAGAGGAAGACGAATTTCTGCAATTTGAGCCAGCAGAGGGCATTGCCCTAGTCCAGGTCAGCCAGCTCCCAAATAATGAAGTTCAAGTGGCGGTGACGGGCACAGACGCGCCACCCACGGTCAGCACCTTCGTTCGAGCAGAGACGCTGACCCTAAGCCTGGAGCCTGGAACGGCGATCGCTAGCACCGAAGACGAAGCCTTGAGAATTCTGGTTACCAACGACCAGGACGAGGGCTATAATCCGACGTCTTCTAGCGTAGCGACCGATACGGAGACGCCGCTGCTCGAGGTGCCGTTCTCAGTTCAGGTGATTCCCAGAGAGGTGCTGGAGGATCGCAACGTCACCGAAGTTGGAGACGCCCTAGAAACCGCTGGCGGCGTGGCCGATGCCGGTGGCCGGGGACGCAGCGAAATTGGCCCCAACTTTTTGATTCGGGGTTTGCCGGTGAGCGACGGTATTTTCAGAGACGGCATTCCTACCTTTTCTTTATCGGCGCTGAGTACGAACGATATTGAGCGGATTGAAGTGCTGCGGGGACCCGCATCGGTGCTGTTTGGTCAGGGAGACCCTGGCGGCATCATCAATCTGGTGACCAAACGTCCACTAGCTGAGCCCTTTTACTCCGTTTCAGCGACGGCTGGCAGTTTCAGTACCTATCGTGGTGCGGTTGATCTGTCAGGACCGCTGAGTGCCGAGGGCACCGTTCGCTATCGGCTGAATGTGTCCTACGAGAACGCAGGTAGCTTTCGAGATTTTGTGAATCGCGAGCGGTTTCTGATTTCACCCATTGTCACTTGGGATATCGGGCCTCGGACTTCGCTGGATATCTACGGGCAGTATGTCTATGACGAAGAAACCATTGATGGCGGGATTCCGGCGATTGGCGATCGCGTTGCCGACGTTCCCCGCAGTCGATTTTTGGGCGAAGACTTCGCCGAATTCACGCAGGATCAATTTAGCGTCGGCTACCGATTGAATCATGAATTTAGCCAGAACTGGTCCGCTCGTCATTCGCTGCAGTACCTGACCTACGAACCCAGAAGATACGTGCCGTTGACCAGCATTTTTAATCCCAATGCGTTTAATGAAGCGACGGGGGAACTCCAGCGGTTTGAATACTTTGGTGGCGGCAGCTACAACCGCCTTTTCACTAACGCTGAAACTATTGGTCAATTCAACACGGGATCGGTAGAGCATCAGGTGCTCTTTGGTGTCGAATATCGCCGCAATGCCGAGACGCCCGAGTTTCAGATTGGCGACCCTTACCCTTCGATCAATATATTCAACCCGGTGTACGCGGGGGTGCGCTACGACATTGAACCCACCTTCTTCCGCGATAACGTCACCAACACCGTCGGCGTTTACGTACAGGACCAGATTGAAATTGTGCCTGAGCTGACGCTGTTAGCGGGCATTCGATACGATTTTGTCGACCAGCTCTGGGCCGTCGAAAGTCAGGGCAGCCCGAGAGAAGAATTTAATACCACTGACGAAGCGTTCACCCCGCGTCTGGGCGTGGTTTACCAGCCGATTGAGCCCCTCTCGCTCTATGCCTCTTACACCACCTCGTTCAATCCAGCCAATGGCGATGACCGTAACCCCGACGGTTCAACCTTTGATCCGGAAACCGGGCGGCAGTTTGAAGTCGGCCTCAAGGCGGATCTGTCCGATCGCCTCAGTCTAAACTTGGCCGCTTTTGACATCCGCCGACAAAATATCCAAACGCCTGACCCGAATAATCCATTTGTCTCCCGACAAACTGGAGAAGTCACCAGCCGAGGCATTGAAGCGTATCTGGGCGGTGAGATTCTCCCCGGCTGGAACATTACCGCCGCCTACACGTATCTGGACGCCTTTGTCAGCGAGGATACTAGAGATATCGTCGGCAATCGGTTACCCAACGTGCCCGAAAATCAGTTCAGTCTGTGGACCACCTACGAGATTCAGCAGGGCGACTTGGCAGGCTTGGGGGTTGGTCTAGGGCTGTTTTACGTGGGCGATCGCCAGGGCGACCAAGACAACACCGTCACCTTGCCGAGCTACCTGCGAACGGATGCCGCTTTGTTTTACCGGCGAAATAATTGGCGGGCGCAGCTTAATTTTGAGAACTTATTTGACGTGGAATATTTTTCTTCAGCGACGTTCAACTCCCGGCTATTAAACAATCCTGGAGCTCCCTTTGGGGTGTCAGCCTCGGTTTCAGTGGAGTTTTGACATGCGGCTGAGGGCATGGCGTTGGCGTTGGGGTGCATAACTGCTTAGGGCAAGGCCACAGCTACTCCCCGCGCTCCGTAGCGATGCCTAACGCCGCCCCTTCGATTTCCCGCAATTCGTCCATTACAGCGATGACGCGGCCATGTTCAACGACTTCATCAGCATTGATGACAATGACTGATTCCTGCGTTTCACTCATCAAATTGCGGACGCCGGACTGAAGATTCTCCAGGGCGATCGCTTCGCGGTTGAGGGCAATATCGCCAGAGGCTTCGACTGTCACCGTGATGCGCGTCCGCTCTTGCACCTCGGAACTATCGGCCTCGGGCAGATTGACGGGTAGGGATTCAGAACGAGACAGAAATAGGCTGGAGATGATGAAAAACGTCAGAATTGCGAAGATAACGTCGATCATCGGAATAATGTTGAGTTCAAACTCCTCTTCAGGTTCTTCAGGAAGGTACATAGCTTTCCTCCTGCACTAACTGTCGCTGACGTTCGTAGTAGGTCTCGTAAAGAATTTCGAGTTGACCCCCATATTCCTGAATGAGGGCCATCTGGCGTCGGTAGAGTCCTCGAAATAAATTGGCAAATAACAGTGTGAAGATGGCGACGGTTAATCCGGCGGCAGTAGAAACCAGAGCTTCGCTAATTCCTCCGGTCACAGTACTGGCGTTGGCGGCGATATCACCCAGTCGTAGGGCATCGAAGGAGGTGATGAGTCCCAAAATGGTACCCAAGAGTCCCAGCAGGGGTGAAACGCTGATAATGGTGGCAAAAATAGTATTGAAACGCTTGAGGTGGGGTAGTTCGGCCTGCATGGCACTGGCGAGAGCTAGGTGAAACTGGTGAGGACTGGCCCCTTCGATTTCCAGAGCTTCTTGGAAAATGCGGGCGATGGGAAGGTTGAGGTTTTGCCGTAGTTGGGGATAGACCTCTACGGGGCTGTGTCGATAGGTGCGTAGAATATCCTGCATGACGACTCGCTGGCGGCGGTTGATCCGGAGCCAAAAGATGAGACGTTCAATAATGAGGGCGATCGCCGCTATCGAAAACAGCAGCAGCGGCCACATCACAATACCACCCGCAGCAAAAATGCTCCCCATCAGCTTATACACTCCTAATCGCACACAATTTTGGCAAAAGCTCTCTTCACTTTTAGAATTATTTTTTAAGGCGATCGCGCAGCATTAGCATGCTGTTCACGCTAAATTTAAAAGTATCGCAGGAAACCAAAAATGAGTTCTGCTAAATGATTTTATGGTCAGCATTTAGTCGATCAATTCATATTGTTACTAATCAGCCAAAGGCATCATAGACTGAGTTTTATCTAATCATCCTCTCTTCAAATCTTGGTCTTGAAAATCCCCCCTCCCCCCTTTTTGAGCAAATATCTGCCTTTATTTCAATGGGCTGCGGCTTTAGAGAAATTTCCAGAATGTGATTTAGTGCCTTCTCTTAAATGGTTTTGTTGGCACCGAGCTCTCAGGCAAGCGCCATGAGTCTTTCTGCTCTGTGTGCTGAGCCGTATGAAAAAGCACAGAGATCGCTGTGAAAGCGCTTACTGCGGGAGGTGTTCGGATTTATGGGAATGCCTGCCCTGGTGATCGAGATGAGTCGGTAGGGGTTTTGGCCACGTTCGGTCGAGGCGGAAATTGCCCCGATTGAGCTGTTGGTGATGGAGCCTGCTTAAACGTGTTTGATTGGTAAAAGTAGAAATTTGTTAATGTCCCGAAGTTTTCGCTACCAGATGTTGATGGGCTAAATCTCCTCGAAGCGATGCTATATATACACTCTGGACTTTGCGCAGCGCGAGTAACCTCACTGCCTGCGGCACTTCTCCTTCTCAACGAGAGGCGAGGCAAGGTTCTACGACCGGGTAATTCTGGGCTGAACGAGATAGCGAATAAATCGTGACACTAACGAAATCTGAGAACTTGTTTTTGGTTAGTTTTATGGCTTGAAAGCCGGTTTATATCCCCCCCTAAGGCATAGAAAGCCAAAGCCATTGGTGGTAATATTTCTTTTAATTTTCGTAAGAGAGGAATAAAAAATATTCTCTTTTAAGGAACGGCGCCTAAAGGGAATATTTTTGCTGTTCTAAAAACTTTCTACAAAGCTTGCAGCTCTGAGCAAGGAATAGGTGATTTCAATACTGAGTATCGGTGCCAAATTCATTCTGGTTTTTGGATGAGTGCTGACACAAAAGAGCCTTCATTAAAAGCGTCATGCTGAGACTTTGATGGCTTTTTAGTTGATATCAGTGATAGCCATTTAATCTAGCAGCAAGCTTTGATGAATTAACTCATTTGAATAGACCTAGCTCACGAAGCGGCAAACGAAATGGTGTGTGAGGAATCGCGGTGCGACAGCTTTTGTTTTCGGTCGGGGTGGGAGTGGGTGTTTGCAGCACTCTGATGGCTCTACCCGCTCAAGCGCAAACGGCGCAGATTAACAGTGTTCAAGTTGTTCAAGACGAGACGGAACTACAGGTTTTGCTGGATGGCGAGGGCGTTTTCCAAGCCAATATTTTTGAAACTGCATTTGGCAACACGCGGGTTTTAGATATTACCAATGCACGACTGGCGGAAGGTGCTGCCCTCCGTCAAGACAGCCCCACGGCAGGGATTGCGTCGGTAACGGTAGAAGCTCTGGATGCGAACAGTGTGCGGGTGCGGATTGTCGGCGAAACGGAGGTGCCAACGGTTGCTGTAGACGTAGGGGAAACCAGCATTGCGGTGGGTGTGACGGGGGCGATCGCGACTCCCCCTGAAGCAGTGCCCCCCGCTGCCGAAGTTGAACCTAACGTCCCTGCCACCGAGGATGAACTAGCCGAAGAGGCCCCTCCGGAGGAGGAAGGCTTACTCATCATCACCACAGCGGCCCGACGCCCGACTCCAGAGGTTGAAACTTCAGCCACGGTTGAAGTCGTCACCGAAACCGAACTAGAGCAGCAGCGGCCCCTGATCCGCACCGTCTCCGATGCGTTGCAAACCCTGCCGGGAGTCACGGTGAATCGGCTGGGGTTGATTACCAGTTCGGTGAATATTCGCGGGGTTGCCGGTGAGCGCATTGGGCTGCTGGTCGATGGCGAGCGTCGTCCCAACTTAGAGTTTGGTCCCGATTTTGGCAGTGTTGATCCCTTTCGGGTAGAGCGCATTGAGGTGTTGCAGGGTCCCGCCTCTTCGATCTACGGAGCTGATTCCTTTGGCGGTGTCGTCAACGTCATCACCAACACCCCCGATCCGGATCAGCCCTTCACGGTAACCAGCGAAACCTACGGCGGCGGGTTCTCCGAATTCAACACCAACCTGGAGTTTTCTGGCCCCAATTACGTGTTTGGTGCAACCTATCGTACGGCGGGTGACGCCCGTGATGCCGATGGCGATATCATTCCGTCGAATGGCACCGAATACACGGTATTTGATTTGTATGGAGCAGGACGGTATGACATTGATGATCAGTCTCGATTTATCCTGCGGCTCGATCGCTACCGCCAAGACGATGCCGATCTCAACGGCTTTCCCTCGCCCCCGTTTGTAGAAGCCCGCAACGAGTTTCGGGAAACCAACCGCTACTCGTTGGCCTACATTAACGACGGCATACTGGGTGACACTGAGCTAGAAGTGCGGGCTTATTATCAGCGCAGCCGCCGCCAGTTTGAAACGTTGACGGCATTTACCATCCCGGGTCCCTTTCCCGCTGAAATCACGGTGCCCACCTCAGACCTGACGGATACGGTGAGTTACGGCATCACTGGCATTGCCACCACTGCGATCGGCGATGCCACCCTCACCTACGGCTACGATTTCAGTCAAGATACGTCCGAGTTTGAGGATCTGGTGAATGATATTACCTCGCCCGATGCCACCCGCGAATTTCACGGCTTATTTGCCCAGTCCGCTTACAACGTCACGGATGACTGGACGCTCACCGGCGGAGTCCGGCTTGATTTCTTTGACGCGGAAAGTGCTGAGCAGTCTGAAGAGACGAATGCCGTCACGTTTAACGTGGGCACCGTGTACGAAATCACGGATGGACTGTTGGCCCGCGCTAACTTCGCTCAAGGCTTTCGTCCGCCAAGCCTGCTATTTTTGTTTGGCAACTCGCCCGATGGCTCTTTCTTTGCCCCGACCCAAGGGCGGGTCCAGTCCAATGCCGACCTATCGCCAGAGCGGGCTAACAATATTGATATCGGTTTGGACTATACCAGCGGTGACTTCACTGCCGGGGTAGTTTATTTTCGCAATGACATTAGCGATTTTCAGGGCTTTGAAACCTTTACGCCGCTCCCGGGTCCGCCGGGTCCGCCGCCGCCTTCCAGTCGGGTTGTTAATAAAGACGTCCTGATTCAGGGGGTGCAGCTCAACGCCGCCTATGAGTTTATTCCAGGTTTAAGATTGGAGGGCAATTTGACGTTTGTGGATAGTGAAGATGAGTCTGGGCGTCCTTTGAATCAGCTAGAAGTGTTTCCCACGACGGCGTTGGTGCGATTGATCTACGCCGATGACCGCTTTTTAGGGCTGCTGCAATCCCGTATTTATGGCGATCAGGGGGATGTGGTGCTGGAAAACAACGAAATCGGCCCCGGTAGCGAAGGGGCGGTGGTGTTTGACCTGACCCTGGGCTACCAGGTCATTCCCCCTGTGCAGCTAACATTCACCGTCGAAAATCTATTCGATACTCAATACGTCTACCCCACTAACAACTTCGCTGCCCCCGGCGCGAGGGTGCTGTTTGGGGTGAATGCCGAGTTTTAATCAGAACCCACAAGCATGGCAAAATCTTCTCAATCCTGGCAGCTTCGAGATTACGTATTCGCGGCGTTTATGACGATTGGCATCGCGGTGGCGTCGGTGATCACGGTGCCGCTCACCCTCTCGATTCCGCTACCGGGCATTCGCACAGTGGTCTGGGCGCCCTTTGCGGGCATTTTTCTGACGCTAGGGATGGCCCGACTACAACGTTCCGGCAGTGTCGCCCTGATGATTGGGGTGTTGGCGTTGGTTCTGAGCCGCATCTCCTGGATTATCGCGGCTTTCCTCGTCATTGCCCTGCTGGTGACAGAGGGGGTGATGGTATTTCGGGGCGGCTTCTACGGCAAGACCAATCGCCTGCTGGCAAATGTGCTGTTTTTTAGCAGCGCCACCGTCGCGGGGGCATTGGTGGGCGCTTACGCTGCCGGCGACTTTTTTGCCGCCTGGGTGGGGCAGGTGTGGATACTGTTGCTGATGACCCTGGTTTCTGGCGTTGCCGGTGCGATCGGCTGGTGGTTAGGAGAGCGCGTCGTCAGGCAATTGCAGCGGGCAGGCAAGCTGGATGCTAGCTAACGCGGTCAATTCATCCAAGCGGGGCTGGCTATGGCGGGTGAATCCGCTGCTGAAAATCGCTTTGAGCCTGGTGGCGGTGAGTGTGGCGTTTGCCCTGCAGGATTTGGCAGCGGCGGGGCTGCTGGTGGGAGTGCTGCTGGTGCTGATGTTATCAGTAGGGATGTCATGGCGGGTTTGGCTGGGGGGCGCGATCGCTCTCCTCCTCTTCACTGGGTTGACCTGGCTGCTGCGAGATTGGCCCTCGGCTATTTTGAATTCCCTACGGTTGCTGGCCATTTTGCTGCCTGGCCCGATCTTTTCCTTAACTACCTCGCCAGCGGAATTGACGCGCGCCCTCCAAGCGGTAAAACTGCCGTCCTTTTTAGTGCTGAGCCTGACGCTGGTGTGGCGGTTTTTGCCCGTCGTGCAGCAGGAAGCCCAGCGCATTATGGAAGCCAATCAACTGCGGGGAGTGGATCTCAGTCGCCGACCCGGGCAGTGGTTTCCGGGGCTGTTTGTGCCGCTGATTTTCCGCATCGTCAGCTATGCCGATGACGTCACGGTCGGGTTAGAGACCCGCAGCTACGACCCTAGCGCTCGGCGCAGCATGGGGCAACCGCTACGATGGCGAAGATGGGATACGGGAGTGGCGATCGCCGCGATCGCAGTATTGGGGGCCGTCGGGTATCTGCAATGGAACCCATAATTCAGATTGCCAATCTTAGCTTTACCTACGCCAATGCTACCCAGCCGGTGCTGAGCGACATCGACCTAGCCCTGCATCCTGGCGAAATCGTTTTAGTGGCAGGCGCAACTGGCAGCGGCAAAAGCACTCTGCTCAACTGTATTGCAGGTATCGCCCCGGCCCATATCGCCGGTGCCCTCACGGGCACAATTCGCTGTCAGGGCGAAGATATCGAAACCTGGACCGTCTGCCAGCGTTCCTCCCAAATTGGGACGCTGCTGCAAAATGTCGAGACCCAAATTTTTACCGACACCGTCGCTGACGAAGTCGTTTTTGGCCTAGAAAATCTCAACACCCCCACCCAGCGCATCCAGCCGCTAACCCAGGCAATTCTGCAAGAATTCGACCTGCAACCCCAAAAAGATTGGCCTATCGCTCGTCTCTCTGCCGGGCAGAAACAGCGGCTGATCATCGCCTGCGTCCTGGCCATGGGGCAGCCCGTCTTGCTCCTCGACGAACCCTTTGCCTACTTAGATTTAACAACCTCCCATCGCTTATTACACCTGCTCAAGCAGCGAGCGGATCAAGGTCAAGCCATCCTCATCGTTGAACACCGCCTGGATCTGGTGCAAACGATCTGCGATCGCACCCTCCACATCCACCAAACCCACCTCCACCACGGCCCACCCCATTCACCCACCCATCACCCCATCACCCTAAAGCCCTCCGGGCAGGCTATGTCCTCTGGACAGGTTACGCTAGCGCCAACACCCCATCACCCCACCACCCCATCACCCCCACCCCTCCTCCAAACCCACTCCCTCACCCTCCACCCCTATCCCCCCTATCCCGATCTCATCCTCTACCCTGGCCAAACCACTCTGCTCAAAGGCGACAACGGCAGCGGCAAAACCACCCTACTGCGCATGATCAGCGGTCTGGTAAAACCCAACAGCGGCAGTATTGAATTACTCGGACACCCAATTGCCAGGAAGCGAATTGTGGAAATTGCTCAAACTATTGGCTTTGTCCTGCAAAACCCTAATCACCAACTCTTTGCCGATACCGTCCAGCAAGAAGTGCAGCAGCCCGGCATCTCTGCCTCAGCGGCTGATGGCATCTTGGCTCAACTCAATCTCAAGGAGCGCGCCGAGCAGCATCCCCAGTCCTTGTCCCAGGGTCAAAAGCGTCGCCTTGCCCTAGGAGCCGTTCTGGCCCGAAACCCCAAGCTCTGCCTGCTAGACGAAATTACTGTGGGTCAGGATGCACAATCTCTCCAGCTAATGCTGAATTTGCTGCGGACTTTTACCCAAAGAGGAGGCACCCTCTTGCTAACCAGCCATGACCCCGCTGTGGCGAAGCTATTGAATGCCCGGGTTGTAGAGGTGAAGGAGCAACGGGAGTAGGTTTAGAGTTCTGAAAAAGGGCAAGGTATAAAGTCCATGACTTGGTAGGTATCGGATTATGCTGCAATCGCTCCTCAATTAGGAAACATCTTCCTTTTTTGTTAACGCAATCCCCTTGTGATAAGTATTGGTATTGAGCACAACGGTGGGCGATTGACCTTTCCAGGTGCTGCTCTCAGCCCAAGCGAGCATCGTCTCGACAGTCCTGAGGCGAGCGCCATTCCGATGTTGCTCCAGAATGCCTCAACCTCGTATCCTTTGGGAAGGCAAAGCCTACAATTGGATTATGCTTACTGTGATAAGGCTGGAAGTATAAGAGTTGCAGGGGCTTGCCGATACGGTCAACCCAGGCCACGATGCGATCGCCGTAAATTGGGGCAGACCGACTGCCTCAATTGGACGAGAGCAGACCGAACTGTTGCAGGCTCGGGTCGTTGAACCGTTCAATCACTAGGCTGGCACCATAGCCATAGAGCACATCCGGTTTGTGGGTGGAGGCGACACCGACGGTGGGGATTTGAGCGGCGACGGCGGACTGGATGCCGGTTTTAGAATCTTCGAAGACGATTGCCTCTCTTGCATCTATTTCCAGCCGCTCCAGGGCGGTTTGGTAAGGCAGCGGATCGGGTTTGCTGCGGGGTAGTTCGCCCGCAATCAGCACAAAGTCAAAAGCGGTTTCCAAGCACAGCACTTTGAGCACAAACTCGGCATTGGCGCGGGGGGCGTTAGTGACGACGGCGGTTTGCAGCTCGCGACTTTTGATCCAGTCGTAGAGTTCGTCGAAACCTGGCATCCGCCTCAATTCACTGGCGGCCAACTCACGAAACTGAGCTTCTTTGTCGATGGCGAGCTGTTCGCCCTCGGCTGTCGATAGCTGAGGCAGCAGTTCCTGAATCAGGTATTCGTTGAGGCGACCGCTGATCTTTTCTTTGAAAAAAGCTTCGTCAACGGTATAGCCTTCCGGTTCTAAAATCTCGCGCCAGACTTTGATGTGGATGGGGTCAGTGTTGGCTAGAGTGCCATCGAGGTCGAAGATTACGGCCTGGAGCATAGGGTTGGGAGAGTAAGAGAGTTTGAGGGTGTGGGGGGTGGCAGGGTGTGAGGGTAGATGAAGCCTAGGGGCAGGTTTGGCTAGCTTCTTAACGGCAAAATCCAAAAGCTTTATCCAAAACCTGCCCGTCCAAAATGGGTGTGAGGATGTGAGGGTTGATGGGCAATGCGGCGTGGGGGCCAAGTTTAATCAACGTTAAATACTCGCCACCAGCCAATTGCAATCAAAACCTGCTCTGTCCCGAATTTTCTAAATCACAACTAAGAACTAAGAATTAGGAACAAACCCTAAATTCCAAGAATGCCTCGCCCTCACGTGGAATCTTCGGAGTTGGCGTAGCGTTGGGAGCGCCAGCCGGGAATCGTGCTCTGCTTGGCGCGGGCCACAACCAAGCAGTCGTTTTCCACATCTTTGGTGACGACGGAGCCCGCCGCGACGGTAACGTCTTCTCCCACGGTGACTGGGGCCACGAAGACGCTGTTGGAGCCGGTCTTAGTGCGATCGCCAATAACTGTGGGATGCTTCTTCACGCCGTCATAGTTGGCGGTGATGGTGCCCGCACCAATGTTGACCTGATGGCCT
>JBCCJU010000177.1:0-11563 GCA_039027715.1 Cyanobacteria bacterium P01_C01_bin.120 | reverse complement strand
TCAAAATCCAAGTCAAATGCAAGTTTCCCGCAGCGGAACCCTCAGAATCTAAAGAGGAACTGGCTGATACGGCATCCTGGACGGAATGAGGCTACCATCAACTGAGGTAATTACGTAGCAGTTGCCTCAGCAGAAACATGGCGAAGTACGCACTCGTGATCGGTCTCGATCAATACGACCATTTCAGCAACTTAAAAAGTGCGGCGAAAGATGCCGAGGCGATCGCTCAACTGCTGGAGCAGCATCATTATCATGTGACGCGACTGCCGAGAAAGCGGGTCGGGGAGAATCAATGGGCGATCGCCCCCGACAAGCCCCTCCGTCACACTGAACTGGGTAAAGAACTGAAGTCCTTTTTTCGCGACCGCGCCAAGCATCAGGAAGCCATTCTCTATTTTGCGGGACATGGTTTCCGCATTTCGGATGCACTGACAGGAGACGAGGAAGGCTATCTGGCCACCTCTAACGCCACGAATGAAGGCCAAAATGCAATTCCCTTTGACTCTTTGAATAAGCTGATGAGCCAAGCGGAGTTGAGCAGCTTGGTCGTGATGATGGATTGCTGCTACGCGGGGGCTTTGTTGGAAGAACAACAGAGCCTCTTGCAACCGACTCAAACCATGCTGAGCCATAAGCAAAACTCCTGTCTGATTGCCGCCTGTCGTGACTTTGAACGGGCGCGGGAAGGGAAAGATCACGGCATTTTCACTGCCGCGCTATTGAAAGGCTTGTCTGCCGAACAGGCGGTGCAGGAAACGATTACGAGCAATGACCTGTTTGGTTTTGTGGAGCGAGAATTACGAACCAGCGGGCAGGAGGTGATTCATGCCGGAATGGGAGGCGCGATCGCTCTGGTTCACTACCCGCAGCCCATCGCCCCGCGAGAGCAATCAGTCAAATCGGCCCGCGTGTTTATCAGCTATCGTAGTCAACCGCCAGACAGTGAACTGGCTGAAGAGTTTTACCAGACGCTGCAGGCGGCAGGTCATGACGTCTTTATGGCGGCGGAGAGCATTCGCTTGGGCGATAACTGGTCGCAGCGCATTGACCGAGAATTGGAGCAGTGCGATTATTTTGTGCTGTTGCTGTCACCCAAGTCAGCGACGAGCGAAATGGTGACGGAGGAAGTGCGGCGAGCGAAGGAGCTGCGGGATACTCGGGATTCCGGCAAACCGGGCATTTTACCGATTCGGGTGGACTTTCCCCTGTCTTCCCCGCTGAACTATGACCTGCGCGGCTATCTCAATCGGATTCAGCAGCGGGAGTGGCAGTCTGACGCAGATACGGCTCAGATTTTGCAGGAAATCTTGGCGATTTTGGGCGATCGCGACGTTTCTCCCCAGAAGCCCGCAACCTTAGAGACGACGACCGAGCCCCTGACCGAACAACCGGATGCGCCACCGTCCCCCGTCGCGCCGCCAGAACTACCGGGGGGACAGGTAGATTTGGCCTCTCTCTATTACGTGGAACGCCCGCCAATTGAAGCGAATTGCTATGAAACAGTGCTGAATCCAGGGGCGTTGATTCGCATTAAGGCTCCCCGTCAGATGGGCAAAACGTCTTTGATGTCACGAATTTTGCGCCATGCGGAAGAGCATGAATACCTCACCGTACC
Organism: Cyanobacteria bacterium P01_C01_bin.120; assembly: GCA_039027715.1. Classification (GTDB taxonomy): domain Bacteria; phylum Cyanobacteriota; class Cyanobacteriia; order Phormidesmidales; family Phormidesmidaceae; genus Halomicronema. The sequence goes on along the minus strand of JBCCJU010000177.1, from coordinate 9,948 downwards.
GCTCAGTTTCCAATTAGCTGATGCGGCTATCTTTTCCAACTTAGACAAGTTTTTACGCTGGTTTTGCGCCAGCGTGGGGCGGCGGCTCCGGCTGCCCAATAAGCTGAACGACTACTGGGACGAGATTTTTGGCAGCAAAGATAACTGTACGGCATATTTTGAAGAATATTTGCTGCCCGAAATTGCTCAGCCGTTAGTGCTGGGCTTGGATGAGGTTGACATGGTGTTCGAGCATCCCAACATTGCCGCCGATTTTATGGGGCTGCTGCGGGCGTGGCACGAATCGGCCAAAACGAATGTCTTGTGGAAGAAGCTGCGGTTGGTGGTGGTGCACTCTACGGAAGTCTACATTCCCATGAACATTAATCAGTCGCCGTTTAATGTCGGTTTACCCACTGAGCTAACCGAGTTCTCGCCTGAACAGATTTTGGATTTGGCCCAACGACACGGGTTGAACTGGGATGAGGAAGCCGTAGCCCGACTGATGAAAATGGTGGGAGGGCATCCGTTTTTGGTGCGAGTCGCGCTGTATCAGGTGGCGCGAAAGGAACGGACGTTGGATGAGCTGCTCGCCATTGCGCCGACGGAGTCAGGTCCCTATGGTGATCACTTGCGGCGTCACTGGTGGAATCTGGAGCAGCGAGAGGAAATGGCCGAGGCCGCAAAGCGGGTGGTAGCGTCAACTGCGCCAGTTCGGCTGGAACCGATTCAGGCCTTTCAGTTGCACAGCATGGGGATTGTTCACCTGCAGGAAAATGATGTCATGCCTCGCTGCGATTTATATCGTCGATATTTCTCTGACCGACTCAATGTAGGGAGAGCTTAGCCATGAGCGATAACTACCAGGTGGGAGGCAGTCTGCCCGCTGATGCACCGAGTTATGTGAAACGGCAAGCGGATGATGAACTGTATGAACAGATCAAAGCTGGGGAATTTTGCTATGTGTTGAATTCCCGCCAGATGGGAAAATCCAGCCTGCGGGTGCAGGTGATGCAGCGGTTGACAGCAGAGGGCGTGGCCTGTGCGGCGATCGACCTGACGCAGATTGGGGGAGACAAAAACGTTACAGCAGATCAATGGTATGCCGGTTTCATCCGCCAGCTTTGGAATAGTTTCGGCTTGACATCTCGCGTCAATTTCCGGCAGTGGTGGCGAGAGCGAGATGAAGTTTCATCCGTGCAGCGATTTGGCGAATTTGTTGAAACGGTTTTGCTCGCATCGATTTCTAAGCCTATCGCCATCTTTATTGACGAGGTCGATACGGTTCAGGGGTTGACTTTTTCCCTCGATGATTTCTTTACGCTGATTCGTGATTTTTACAATCAACGGGCCGATAATTCTGCGTTTAAGCGTCTGACCTTTTGCTTTCTAGGGGTTGCTACCCCATCTGATCTGATTCGAGACAAAACTCGGACCCCCTTCAATATTGGCCATGCGATTGCTCTTCGAGGCTTTCAACTTGACGAAGCAGACCCACTTATCAAAGGGTTAGGCACCAGTGCGGAGATGCCTGAGGCTGTTCTGCAAGCAATTCTTGACTGGACGAACGGACAACCGTTTCTGACCCAAAAGCTCTGTCGTTTGGCTCAAACTTTGGACACGATTCCTGCTGGTGAGGAAGAAGCGGCCATCTCACAGTTGGTACGGAAGCGAATTATCGATAATTGGGAAGCTCAGGATGAACCCGAGCATTTAAGGACAATTCGAGATCGTCTGCTTAATGGTGATATGACCGAAGGGCAACGGCTGGGCCTATACCAACAAATTTTATCCGGCGAAACTATTTCGGCAGACAATAGCCGTGAGCAGAGGGAACTATGTCTGTCAGGACTAGTGGTTGAACGCGATCAGGTTTTACAATCTCAAAATTCGATTTATGCTGCTGTCCTTTCGGCTACTTGGGTTGAGAGAGCGCTGTCAAATCTGCGGCCCTATGCCCAATCGATCCAAGCTTGGCTACAGCATGATCAAATGTCAGACGATTTTTTGTTGCAGGGGGATGCGCTGGAAGCTGCTCTCGCCTGGGCTGAGTTACGTACGCTGAGTAAGCAAGACTATCAATATCTGGTTGCCAGTCAAAAGCTTGGATTGGAACAAGAACTAAGACAAAGTCAAGCGGCAATGCGCCAAGTCAATGAGCAGTTAGCAGAGCGAAATCAGGCATTAGCCCATATTAATGAGCAGTTAGAAACTGAGCGACAAAAGCTGAAGCGAGTACAGCGATTTTTCCGTTGGGTGATTGCTGTAGGAATTGGCTTGGTTGGCGCTTTGGCAGTTGTTGCTGGGTTAGTAAATGGCCTAAGAGTAGAGGCTATTGAGGACAAAGATGAGGCTGTCGAGGACAGAGATGAGGCTATTGAGGACAGAGATAAGGCTATTGAGGACAAAGATGAGGCTGTCGAGGACAGAGACGAGACAATAGAAGAGCGAGATCAATTAGAAATTCAAAATAAAGATTTAGAGCAAGAAAATCAGCAAGCTAAAGAACAGCTTGATCAGGCAATAGAAGATAAGCAATCAGCACTACAAGATGCTGTAGCTGCTCGAAATACCGCAGCTATTTATCGGCAACAGGCAGCTTCGGCCCGAGATGAGCTTGCTACTACCCGTAATGACCTGAATGACCTGAATGACGTAATCAATGACCTGAATAACGATAATTTGGTTAGTTTTCAAACTCTATCGGAAGTCTATGAAGAGGAGTTTGAGCAGTCACCACATGAAGCAATCGACCGATTGACCCGAAGGTTGGACAAAGACCCGGATAACAAAGGTGTCCGCATAATCAGAGGTACCCTCTACCTACTGAGGGATTTTATAGGCGATGTAGACCTAGCGCTGAGCGACTTTAATCACTTAATTGAGCTAGATGAAAACGATTACGTGGCTTATGCTGGTCGGGGAACAGCCCGAATGAGGTTAGGAGACTTTTCCGCAGCTGTGGAAGCATACATCACAGCTCTAGAAATTGAACCTAGCCAGAATATCATCGACAATTTGAAAGCTGTCATTGACAGTTTCATCGTCAGTCAGTTCAGCGCCAACTCGACACCGTTCATTAGTTTAATGCGCGCTACGGCAATTAGACGGGGTGACTCTGCTGCTGACTCTTACCGGGTAAACTGGCCAGAGACTAATGATTTTGACTTTAGTGAGAATCAGTTGGATGTCATTGAGAAAGCTAGTGAGCTCTTATTAGAGATTGACCCAAACGATGCCGACGCACGGCATTATCGCGGTGTCGCACGACTCGCAAGAGGGCAATACGCGGACGCAGTTGATGCCGTAAACAACGCCATAGATTTTCGCCTTGACTTTCCGGCAGCATATATGACTCTTGGACTTGCATATCACCGGCAGGGAAATGAGACAGCGGCTGTTAAAGCATTTGGGCGAGCGGTTGATACATATACTCGTCTTATTGAGGACGCAGAGAACGAAGAAAAGATTGCACATCTTCAATACTCTCAGGGCATTGCTCGTCTCTATCAGGAAAATCCTGATGGATCATTTGAAAACTTTCCTCCAGAGATTGACCTTGACCTAAATCTTGCTGCAATTGCTTATACCAATCGAGGAGATGTCCGCTATGGCCAGGGGGATTTCGAAGGTGCCAGAGACGATTACAACCAAGCGATTATCGTTCTCTCCACCCAGGTAATAAACCGGGACCGGGAGAATGCTAGCGCCTATACCAGTCGTGGTGTGGCATATCTCTATCAAGGAGACTTAGAAGCCGCCTTAGAAGATTTCGATAAGGCGATCGAAATCAGTAATGTTGACCCTATGGTCTTTCGTCATCGCGGGCTTGTGTATCGCCGAATGGGGCGTTTTGATAAAGCTATCGAGGACTTCAACCAAGCCCTGGAATTAGCTAGTGAATTGCCCCCCCAAGAAGGATGGAAAATTTGGACAGAGTTGGTGGAAGAGGAATTAGAAAAAGCGCGTCAAGGAATTAGCGAGTAGCCAAACCATTAAGGCGTACATTTCCGTAGAGGATAGCGATTCTGAAAATGAAAGCGGTTGAATACTACCATCTGGCAAGATCTCTGGCAGCCACTCATCGCCCCGATGTTCCGTCCCGCCCACTTTTCCAGCCAAGTCTTTGCGTCGACCAACTTCCGAATCCGCGCCAATTCTTCGTTCGTTAATCAAACTCACGGTTGGCTGTCCACAAGCTACCGCCGCTGCATTCTCCCTCAGTCCAAGCATTAAACTAGAATCAAGTTCACGTGCTGCGATCGCGGGATTGTCCTGCACTAACGAGGAGAAGCATTTACTAGCTGCTCGAATAACTTCACTTGAACCATCAGGTCTGGCTGAGTGGCATGGCAGTGTGATAAGGGCTTTGCGGGTAAAAAAGTACCTGATTGGTAGCAGGGTGGTTGGGTGGCAGGGTAAGAGAGGGTGATTGGTAGGTGATTAATTTGCCCATCCCTCAAATAGAACAGAACCGTAGGGGTTCGTTTATCCTGGACAGGATACTAGCGATCGCTTTATTTTGCTCTTCTTATGCCTCCTCGGGTGTTCAAAGTTTCCAATCGGCTAGCGATCGCCTTTCTCGCTGGACTCCTGCTGGTGCAGTTGCTAGGGCTGGCGGTTTGGTGGGTGCGGTGGCCGCAGCTTAGCCCCACGGTGCTGTCCTTTGTGGTGCCGCTTGATGAGGCCGCCGCTTGGCAACCGCTGATTGCCGAATTTGAGGCACAAAATCCTGATGTGCGCCTGCAGTTGGTCGAGGGCACTTACGACACTGACCAGGTGAAGGCGATTTATACGGCTGATTTGAGCAGCGGCAGCCCCCAGCATGACTTGGTTTATCTGGACGTGGTGTGGCTACCGTGGTTTGCCAGCGAGGGCTGGCTGCAGGACGTGTCAGATCTGCTGCCCACTGAGGAACTGGCGGCGTTTTTGCCCAGCGAACTGGCGGCAGGGCGCTATCAAAATACGCTGTATCGCCTGCCGTTTCGGGCCGACTTAGGACTGCTTTATTATAACCAGGCGCTAATGGCGGAATTGAATACCGAACCCGCCCAGACCTTCGAGGAACTGCTGGCTCAGTCGCAGGCCATTCAGTCGCAAAGTCCCACTCAGTGGGGTTATTTGTGGCAGGGACGGGAGTATGAAGGACTGGTGGCCAATTTTGTAGAGGTGCTGGCGGGCTATGGCGGCTTTTGGATTGAGCCGAATACGGGAAAAATTGGCCTCGACCAGCCCGAGGCGATCGCAGCAGCCACGTTTCTGGCAAACACCATTCGCGAGGGCATTTCGCCCCAGTTGGTGACCAGCTATGGCGAAACGGAGTCGCTGCAGCAGTTCATCGCCGGGCAAAGCCTCTTCGTGCGCAACTGGCCCTACTTTTGGCAACAAGTTAATCAGAGCGATTCGCCCTTGGCAGGGCAGGTGGGGTTAACGTCTGTCGTAGCCTCAGCGAGTCGCAGTCCCCAGGCCTGTCGTGGCGGTTGGGGGTTTGGCATTGCCCGGAATGGGGCGCATCCCGCCGCCGCCAGACGAGCGATCGCGTTTTTCACCAGTGCGGCAGCCCAGCAGCAGTTTGCCCGTGATTCGGGACATTTGCCCAGTCGTCCGGCACTGTACTCTGATCCAGAAATTGTGGCCGAATATCCCTTTTTTCCCGAAATCCTAGAGACTTTGGAAAACAGCTCAATCTTTCGACCCCAGATTCCACAATATGAGGCGGCCTCCCGCATTTTGCAGTCTTACCTTTGGCAAGTGTTGGTGAGAGAAACGACACCAGCGGCGGCAATGCAGGCGGCAGCGGCGGCGACGCGAGAATTACTGGCAGACGCATAGCAGCAAGGCGTGCCAAAAAAGCCACTCGTTCTTGCTAAGGGCTTTGCGGGTAAATAAAGTACCTGATGGGTGGCAGGGTGGTTGGGTGGCAGGGTAAGAGAGGGTGATGGAGAGGTGATTAATTTGCACATCCCTGAGCGGCAGTTTGTCCCTGCCGCAACGCAAGCCCTGATCATTGACGCGCCACCCAGCTTAGTGAACTGATTGGCCGCTGCGATCGCGCTTCTTGCCGCTGTATCCAGCGCCAGCCCAGAATTCCGTGCAGCAGCAGCAGGGCAATATTCAGGCCCACCAGCAGCCGCAGCCAAATCGGCTCGCTCGTTTGGCTGGGCTTGACCGCTTTTGACTTCAGCCGCCCCAAAATTTCCTGGGCATTGAGGGGGCGCTGTCCGGGAAAAGGGGCCATCAAATCGTCAATCAGCTCAGCCAGCCAGCGATCAATGCGGGGCGCAGATTCACGCCAGATCAGGGCTCCCGTAGCATCATCGGTGCCTAAATCCACCGGATGCTGCCCGGTGAGGAGATGCACCAGCGATCGCCCCAGGGCATAAAAGTCGGACTGGGGCACCGCTTTACCGTTGATCTGCTCGATGGGCGTGTAGCCAGGAGACACGATGCTGGTGACATCGCGCTGACCGCCAATTTTGGCCAAATAGGTATTCGACATGGGGCGCGCCGTGCCGAAATCGATTAGGGCAAGCTGACCGTTGGGCCGCAGCATCAGGTTTGAGAGCTTGATATCGCGATGAAAGAGTTCCGTTTGGTGAACCAGGGCTAAAATTTCACACGCCTGCTGCAGCCATGACTGCACCTGGATTTGGTCAGCGCGGCCATGCTTTTCTAACCACTGCTCCAGCGTCAGGCCCGCAATCTTTTCCATCACCAAACAGGCCAGGGATTGGTCGGCAGTTGTGGTGACGGTGAAATAGTCGTCCGGCTCGACCTGGGGAATGCCCGGATGGTGCAGCCGCTGCAGCGTCTGGGCTTCCCGCTCAAACAGCGGCAGGAGTTTGGGCTGCTTTAGCACCTTCATTACCTTAAGCGTTGCCCCATCCGTCACCTCAAAAATGTCGGCAGCGCTCCAGTCGTCTAGCTCTCGCAGGGGCTGCAACAGCCGATAGCGATCGACCACCACCAGCTCTGTGCCGCAAGCCGCACATTTTTCTAGCTTATCCGGCTGCTGTCGCTGGGGACACTTGGGATTGATGCAGTAGCTCACGGGTGCATCTCCCGCGATAGGCGATCGCACACGTACTCCATCACTACGGGACGCAGGGTGAAACCAGCCGCACTTTTTTCCACCAGCGATCGCCGCACCAGCGACCCCAAGGGCTGCAGGATATTCGGCGCGAGTTCTTGCTGCAGGCGACCAACATTTACCGGTTCGCGAATTTTTGCCAAGGCATACAGCAAGTCTTGCTCAGCGGTGGAAAGGCGCTGGAACTGCTGCTCGATAAGAAAGCTCACGTCGCTAGTGATGAGGGTAATACGCTGCTTCAAAAAGTCACTGACGCTGCCGCCGAACAATTCGCGAATATTAGAGGCGACAATTTTCAGCACCAGGGGATTGCCGCGATAGATCCGAATCAGTTGACTCCAGTGCTTTTCATCCGACAGCTGAGCTTCTTGCAAAATACCTGCCGCTGCTTGTCCGAGCCCCGGCAGGTCGAGCGATCGCACCGGACGAGTGGGACCATCCAGCATGACGATTTCCTTGGTAGATTCGCGACTGGTAATCAAGACACAGCTCTGATGCTGCTCCTCGCCCAGCCGTCGCAACAGATCACCGTAGGGCTCATAGCCTTTGCGATAATGTCCGGCAAAGTCGCCTTCCTGCAAAATGGTGTCCAAGTTATCCAGCACAATCAGACAGCGGTGGGTGCGCAGATATTCCGTCAGGCTACTGAGCTGAGCGTACAGGTCTCCGGAGCGATCGCCGGCATCGGAGAACTGGCCCAGCCAGCTCTGCAAAATGGTTTCCAGCGAGGGCGCAGGACGCAATGATTGCCAAATCAAACACTCAAACTCGCTTTGAATCTGCTCCACCAGCTTGACCAACAGACTCGTTTTGCCAATGCCTCCCGGCCCCAAAACCATTAACAGGCGACAGGGAGCAGCGGCGGCGGTTGTCCAGGTTTGCAGGGTCGCAAGTTCTTCCTCTCGGCCATAGAATACAGGCACATCCGGCACTTGTGACCAGTTGATTTCCAGCCGCGCTGAGGCATAACCGGCGGCAGTGAGCCAGTCAGCCACGTTGCGCCAGCTTTCCACGGTGTTCAATTCCCGCTGGGTCAGCGTCTCAACGTAGCGATAAATCGTGTTGCTGAGGCTCACCTCCACTGTTTTGGGAGCCGTAAACCGCTGAGCGGCAATCTCCGCCGGACTGTAGCGGCACAGCAGTCCTCGCAAAAGCTCCTGCTCGGTGGACGTGAGGGCGGGCTGCTTGTGGGGCGCGATGTCTTGTTTGGCGATCGCCAGATCGGCATACAGCTTTTCCAGGTTCCATTGAGCCTGTGCTTCTTGAAAGAGCTCTTGATCAGCTGCCATAAGCCTGGAAGGTCGGGTCACGTTCACCGCTCGCGCTTCCCAGCATAACAAGGGCCACCCCAATTTTTTCTGCCCGACTACGCCGTTTATAACCCGATTCATAACCTTGCCTATGGTCTGTCTAACCCTGGTCTTGCTTAAGGTTAAGGCAATCGAGGCGGCGCTCTAAAGCGGCCTCTCGACAGAGTAGTTAGACGGAACAACGTCATGATGACCTGCAAAATCATTCCTAAATTTAGTCGCTGGCTCTTGCTGGGGCTATGCGCTTGTGTCCTCAGTCTTGGCATCGGCTGGGCGCAGGCCGCGTCTCCCTTTTTCTGGGACTTTATTAATGTTGATATTGCCCTGCAATCTAACGGTGATATGGTGGTCACCGAAACGCAAAAATACACCTTCACAGCGGAGCACACCAATCAGCGCTATCGCTATATTCCGCTTGATCGCCTTGACCGCATTACCGATGTCACTGTGTACGAAGGGGACAACCAGCTTCCCGCTCAAACCGGCATTCAGGATAATCAATATTGGATTCGCTGGCGGCACGAGCTAAATGCGCCGGAATCGCACACCTTTAAGGTGCAATATCGCGTCGTGGGCGGCGTCAAAACTCAGGGAGCCCATAGTCAAATCTTTTGGCGGGCGCTCTTTCCCGAACGCAGCGCTGATATCAAGCAGGGGCAAGTTACTGTTCACTTACCAGAGGAACTCGCAGGCCAGGTGGATCAGTTCACCAGCCAGGGCATCGCGGCCACAAATCAGCAAGTTGACGATCGAACGTTCAAATTCACAGTGACTAAGCCGCTGGCGCCCCAAGTTTTTCTGGATGTAAAAGTCCGCTTTCCCAGCGGTATTCTGGACATCGCCGAGAGCCAGAATCAGGACGCAATGGCTTTGGAACCAAAGGAGCCAGCGATTGCCAACCCTTCTCCAAAAACTAACTTACAGGAAATCTGGGTTTTGATTTTGCAGTGGTGTGGCTTTATGACAGTTGTAAGCCTCATGCTTTGGGGACTTTATCTTCGTCAGTCTGCATGTTTGAACTGTGGCAAACGAGGCGTTTACCGAATCAATCGAGTTATTCGTAAGTCAACGACTGAACGCAAAGGCGAAAAGGAGGTGGGCTATGTTTGCTGCCACTGTAATTATCGTCGGACCCATCGAGAAGAGATTCCTAAGCGACGTACCGTATCTAGCTCAAATTCTAGTAGCTATGGCGGCTACGGCGGCGGCGCTAGTGCTGGCGGCGGCTGCAGTGGCGGCGGTGGCGGTGGCGGCTGCGGCGGTGGCGGCGGTGGCGGCTGCGGCGGTGGCGGTGGCGGTTGATCAACTGTCTCTTCCCGCTGTCAAGTCTTCATTCCCGACTGACAACATATAGAGCTATGCAGTTCGTTCTACCCTCGCAGACGAACTGCCAGCTCTTCTCAGGCCCTTTTCCCATTCAAGAGAATTTTTGCCATGTTGAACCGCAAAACGCTACCCGCGATCGCGTCCCTGCTGCCAGACTATCTGGGCACGTCACAACCAACAAAAGGTTACGTCGAGCAGGCTATCAGCTCTAATGGCCGGGGCCGGGTGCGCTATCAGGCCACC
>JBCCJU010000176.1:0-11691 GCA_039027715.1 Cyanobacteria bacterium P01_C01_bin.120 | reverse complement strand
TGCGCTGGCTATGGGCGCAATGCTGCAAATGCTGGAAGTGCTGCAAACGCTTGAAACCGATTATCGTATTTTGCTCACCATCATTCCCCCCAAGCCAAATCTTGCAGGTGAGGAAGCGCGGATGTCTCTGGAGAATGCTCAACTCCCCGTATTCAAAGGCGGTATTCGTCGTTTGAACGTTTTTCAGAAAGCTGCTTTAGCAGGGGTACCTGTATATGACATTAAGGGTGACCAATATGCCGGTATTGCCTGGCGCTGTTACAGAGAAGTCGGGGAGGAAGTACTCGCATGAGCCGTTTTGACCAACTCATGGGATCTGTAGGAAAAAAACAAGCCGCAGATTTGCCGGAGGTTCAAGAACCAGCGCCTCCAGCAAAACCTTTGCCCAACTCTGGCAAAGCTAAAGGCAAAGACCCCAACTATCAGCGCACAACTTTCTACATTCCTAAAGACATTCATCGAGCGTTCAAGATGGCTGCACTAGAAGACAATCTGGAAATGAGCGACATCGTTGAAGACTTGATCAGTCAATGGCTTCGGGAACGTCATTCTTGAATAACTAGAAATTTGAATGTCCAGACATTCAGACACTTAAACATCTAGACATCTAGGCCCTGCATGGCCGCACTACTCTCACGACTTTATTGACCATGTCGAAAGCTTCGTCCCTGCTATCAAATAACGACAACTACCGCGCTTTGCTGGAGGGTCTAAAAGAACGAATTCGGTCATCTCAACTAAAGGCCGCGATCGCCGTCAACCAAGAGATGATTCTGCTTTATTGGCAAATTGGGCAAGAAATCCTCGCTCGTCAGCAAGTAGAAGGTTGGGGAGCCAAAGTCATTACCCAGCTTTCCAAAGACCTTAGACAGGCGTTTCCTGAGATGACCGGCTTCTCGGCTCGCAACTTGGGCTATATGAAATCCTTTGCGGAAGCATGGTCAGACGAGACAATTTTGCACCAGCTTGGTGCAAAAATCCCCTGGAAGCATAACTGCCTACTGATCGAGAAGGTCAAAGATCCCTTAAAGCGCCGCTGGTATGCCCAGGAAACCATTAACAATGGCTGGAGCCGTAGCGTCTTAACGACGCAAATCGAAACTCAGCTTTACGAACGTGAAGGCAGCCCATCCACCAACTTTGATACCACACTGCCTCCTGCCCAGTCAGACCTGGCACAACAAGTCCTCAAAGACCCCTATCACCTGGACTTTCTCACAATCTCTAAGGACGTCAAAGAACAAGAGCTAGAGCGCGCTTTGGTCAAACACATGCGCGACTTTCTACTAGAGCTGGGGGTGGGCTTCTCCTTTGTGGGTCATCATCATCGCATCGACATTGGTGGAGAAGACTTTTATCTTGACATGCTCTTCTACCACCTAGAACTCAGATGCTTCGTCATCATCGAACTGGAGATGGAGGACTTTAGACCGGAATATTCGGGTCGCATGAACCTGTTTATCTCGGCGGTAGATGAGCAAATGCGTAAGGACTATGACCGCCCCACGATTGGCATCATCCTCTGCAAAACCAAGAACAAGACCATTGCCGAATACGCCATTCGCAACCTGCGCAATCCCATCGCAGTGGCCACCCACCATCTCCCGCAAGATTTGCAAGGCGAGCTGCCGACCACAGAGCAATTACAGGCAGAGTTTGAAAATGCCCTGCAACTCACTGAAGGGCAAGACGAAAGCACCGAATGAGGCAGAATCGAGCGCGCAGAGCGAGAGAGAGCTCGCCTAGCTAACACTTTAGGGCCTAAGTGTCGATCTGTGCAAAGCTTCCGTAAAGATAGCCCTAACTTTTGCATAGATTTGGTGCCATATTCCCTGATCAGATGGGCACTTTAGGATGTGTTGATGTAAGCGTAGTATCCTCCCTCGCACCATGAAAATCTGGCAATCTAAGGCGTTATCACTTCAAGCCTTACTCGTAGTTCCTTTCGTGCTCCAGATTTTTGGAGCAGTGGGGCTAGTGGGTTACCTCTCTTTTAGGAATGGCCAGCAGGCGGTGAATGGCTTGGTCGATGAGTTAATGGAACGCACCAGCGATGTCATGAAGGAGCACATGGAGTCCTATTTGTCTGTGCCGCAAAGGCTCAATCAGCTCAACGCTGCGGCCATTCGTCAAGGCATTCTAGAGGTGAACAATCCTGAATTAATGGGCCAATATTTTTGGGAGCAGATGCAGGTGTATGACCTGACATTTGTGGGGATAGGGCTCGCGACTGGGGAGGGGGTGGGGGCGCTTCGCTATGACGGCGAAACCACCACGATTGATGATTGGGACTCTAACCAGCCCAATAGTGCGCAAACTTTTGCGACAAATGAGCAGGGCGATCGCACCGAGCTTGTCGGCACCTATGACTACAATCACTTTTCAGAAAGCTGGTATACAGCTCCACTAGAAGCTCAAAAGTCAACCTGGTCTGATATCTATATCTGGAACTCTCCCTATGGGCCGTACCTCGCAGCTTCTGCCGGTCGCCCTATGTACGATGGGCAAGACAATCTTTTGGGGGTTATTGGGGCGGATATTCACCTGCTAAAGCTCAGCGACTTTTTACAACGCCTAGACGTCAGCCAAAAGGGGACAGTGTTCATTATGGAGCGGGATGGTAACTTGATTGCCAACTCTGGTTCCGAAACCCCATTTACCGAGATGGAGAATGAGCTCCAGCGCTTACCGGCGATCGCCAGCCCCGACCCTATCATTCAGAGCTTGGCCCAGCAGCTGCAGGCAACTAGCGACATGCAGACCATTAGCCAACTCACCGAATTTCAGTTTGAGGTTGAGGGAGAGTCCCACTTTGTCAACGTGATGCCCTGGCAGGATAATTACGGTCTGGATTGGCTGGTGGTGGTGAGTGTGCCCAAGGCTGCCTTCATGGCCCAAATTGAGGCCAACACCCGAACCACAATTATGCTCTGCATTGCGGCCTTAATTGTGGCGTCTGCGCTCGGTTGGCTCACTGCTCGCTGGATTACCCGCCCGATTCTCCACTTGAATCAAGCCAGTGAGGCCATAGCCGCTGGTAATTTAGAGCAAACCGTAGAGGCTAGTCCCATTCAAGAACTCAATGTCCTGTCGAACTCCTTTAACTACATGGCGGCGCAGCTACGCGACTCCTTCAATGCGTTGGAAGCCAGTAACGAATTCTTGGAAGAGCGGGTTACGGAACGGACTGCCGAACTCCAAAATGCTCTTAAAGAACTACAGCGCTCTCAGGCTCAACTCGTGCAAAGTGAAAAGATGTCGAGCCTGGGCCAATTGGTGGCTGGTGTTGCCCACGAAATCAACAATCCAGTGAATTTTATCCATGGCAACTTGCAACATGTGCGGGAGTATACCAAGGATTTATTCGCGTTTGTGACGCTCTATCAACAACAATACCCGCATCCTGCGGAGGAAATTGATGAGATGGCTGAGGCAATCGACCTAGACTTTTTGCTAGAAGATTTACCCAAAATGCTGGCGTCGATGAAGGTCGGTACCGATCGCATTCGCCAGATCGTCCTCTCCTTAAGGAATTTCTCCCGCATGGACGAGGCGGAACTCAAGCATGTTGATATTCACGAAGGCATTGATAGCACCCTGATGATTTTGCAGCACAAGCTCAAGGCCAAGTCCGATCGCCCCGCCATTGAGATCATCAAAGATTATGCCGATCTTCCCCCGGTCGAATGCTATGCCGGACAGCTTAATCAGGTCTTTGTGAATATTTTGACGAACGCCATTGATGCTCTGGAGGAACGCCATGCCGAGCGAACGTCAGAGGAAATGAATGCCGAGCCTAACCGGATTACGATTCGCACCTCGCAACTGCCCCATGAGTGGATTGAAGTGGCGATCGCAGACAACGGCGGCGGCATTCCCGAGGCTGTTAAGCAAAGTATCTTTGACCCGTTTTTCACCACCAAGCCATTGGGCAAAGGCACTGGCATGGGCATGTCCATCAGCTACCAAGTCATTGTTGACAAACACGACGGAAAGCTGGAATGCTACTCCACGCCCGACCAAGGAACTGAATTTGTCATCCAGATCCCGCTGCATCAGCGCCCGCCGCAAGAAGTGGCAGATAAAGGCATGGAAGGGTAAGGAGGCTATTTAATCAGGGGTGTGACAAAGACGAGACAGGCAAACAAGAAAAAGAGGCTTCCCAGCACGCTAAAGAGGTCTCCATTGCGGAGACTCGATATGGTGAAGAAGATAGCCGAGGCAATAAATAGGCCCCACCCAAAGAGTTGGAATTGCCGGTCTCGATCAGCATTGGATTTCATGACGACTGCAATTGAGAGGGTGATTGTGGGTGTGTCTGTGAGTTTCGTAACCATTCAGCGGGTTTCCCAAAGGAGCCGCTAGAACCAGGATATTTTGCTCCCAGCACCATTGGAAGAGTTGCCAACACAGGGCAAGGTCGTGGTGTCTTTTCCAGCGCTGCATCAGATCGACGACCGTTTGCCCGGGCGTGATGCCCTGGAGCAACGGAGCAATGGCAATGTTACCCAAGTAACCGACGGAAGTGTCCAAACTGGGATGATGCAGGGCTGGGATGAGTTGAATCGAGTCTCCCTGAATTACCGGAGTTTCCGTCAGCGTAGCGGCGGGAGACAGGCGAAGCGGGTCGCTCAGTTCAAATAAGCGAGAGTTTGTGGCCCAGGTTGCTGGCGGATCGATAACGGGCACACGCGATCGCGCGTGCCAAAACGCATTCTGGGGATAAATATCCTGTATGGCGTAGAACTGAGCCGCCGTAATTTTGGCTCGGGTAACCGTTTCGTGCAGCTTATGGCGATAAAACGAGAGGGCAGCGTTGGTTTTTTCAGGTTGGGTGAGCAGGGTGTGAACTGCGATCGCCCCCTGAAAAGCGGACATCATTGCCATTTGTACCCCCTGAGCCGATAGCGGATCAATGGCAAATGCGGCATCGCCGACTTTAATCCAGTCTTGACCGATGAAGTCATCGGCGAGAAAAAACGATGCATCACACACGCGCGGCGGGGCTGTCAGAACGCCTTCCAGGCAGCCTTTGAGAAAGGTCGTCTGGGCTAAGCGGGAACGGTATCCCCGATCGCGATCGCCTGATCGGACCCGTGCATCCCGTTGAGCATCGAAAAAAACTGCGGCATTGAAGGTGCCATCCGGTAAGGAAGCCCCCCAAAACCATGCCTCTGCTCCCGCCTCGACATAGGACTCACCCGCTTGAAAGGGGGTGTTTCGCCAGTAGCCATACAGGGCTAGGGTGGTCACGGTATGGTGCTGCGGGCGGCGACAAAAGGCACTGTGTTTGCCGGTGGCATTCACGATAAAGCGAGCCTGAATCGTGGTAACTTTCCCCTGCGATCGCACTGGCATGCTCCACTGCTGCTGCCCCTGGGAAATGGGACGTCCCGCCGTAGCCGGTTGCAGACAGACCACACCCGCAGCTTGAGCCGCCTCCAGCAAAAGCTGATCAAACCGACCGCGATCGACCTGAAATCCGGCTTCCTGGGAGTAGGACTTCTCCACAGGAACATGGCTTGACCAGTGCACGATGGCTGACGACGGGCGATAAAAGCCAGCCGCTTCAATCCGATGACGGAGATCAAACAGATCCAGCACGGGCAAAATTGAGGGCGGCAGGGACTCCCCAATGTGGGCTCGGGGAAACGTCATTTTTTCAACCAGGCATACCTGATGGCCGAGTAGCGCCAGTTTGCGGGCGATCGCTGACCCGGCTGGCCCACCCCCGACGACACAGATTTCGGTGGTGATCGCTGACCTCATGACCTGGCCTGAGAAGGGGGCTGAACCGATTCAAAATAGTTGGGTCGCTGCTCCAATACATGAACGTAGGTCTGCAGGCAGAAGTGCAGCCAGCCCCGAATATAGTCACAGGCAGGACGACCTCGATGGATCACTTCGTGGTGACAGCCGCCGCCGCAGAGATACCGCGCCCAGCAGCGATTACAGGGCTCCTGGCGATCCACCTGACGGGCTGCCAGCCATTGGTTTTGGGCCTCCCGATTGAGCCCCCCGTTGAGATCTCCCATCCAGCCCTCGGCATCGTTGACAAATCGGTGGCAGGCCCACAATCCGCCATCCGCAGAAACCCCCATGTAGCCCACACCGGCTCCACAGGGGTAGGGCCGATGGGTGCCCCGATGAATCTGCTGCAGCGCCATCGTGATGTTGGAGAACGGATAACGACGACCGGCGATCGCGTGCTGTTCAAACGCTTGACCACACTCGATCATTTGCTGCAGCATGATGTCCAGATCAGCAGTTTCCATTTGGGCGTTGCCCGTTGGGGAACTCAGCATGGGTGAAAAGCCCACGCTGTGAAACCCGAGACCAATCAGCTGGTCTAGGGTCTCCCGCAGATTTAAATTTTGCGGCGTAACCGTAACCCGGGCTGACACCTGCATCCGGCGCTGTTGAGCCAGCAACGGCTCCAGATTGGCCAGGATTTTGTCATAGCTGCCTGCACCGCCTTTGAAGGGACGCAGGCGATCGTGGGTCGCGCCCACGCCATCCAAGCTGACGGTCACCGCAAAACCATAGCGCTCAAAGAATTCGCTATCCTCCACCATCAGCAACGTGCCGTTGGTGGTGATGCCAAAGCCTACTTTGACCTGGCGCTCTTTAGCTAGAGCCATTGCCAATTGGGTGGCCGATCGCACCAGGGGACGATTGATTAGCGGTTCGCCCCCCATGAAGGCCAGATTGACGCGATCGCCGGGCTGGGCCTCGGCAAACAGCCGCTCCACTGCCGCTTTCGCCACATCCCAGGACATGCTCTTAGCCATGCCCCCAAAATCCCCTTCCTGGGCATAGCAGTAAGTACAGCCGAGATTGCATTTCTGGGCCACCGCTAGGGAGAGCGATCGCAAGGGCGGGGAAGTCAGCGGAGCTAGATCCGCCATGAACTTGGACGACTCGGACAGTAACCCAGACGTTGCCAACAGCTGGTTGACGCGGGCAGGGTCTGCCGGTGTCGCGGTCGTGAACTCGGCTAGAAGATCCGGCGCGACGCCATAAATCTGGGAGCCATCTGCAACCAGGGAATGCCACCCATAATCGGTGTTGAAAAAGTGGACTTGCGGCCATTGAGGGGCAGAGGTTTCGTACAGTGCCTTAACCTCTGCCACCGCCTCAACTGTAGAATTTTGCATTAGTAAAGGCCCCGATGGAGAAACTCGATCGCATCACTAAAAAAGGGAACGCCAATACCCTGGCGAGCTAATTTCTCCCCTTCTTCCTGCAGGAATGTCATCTGATCGCGAGCACAACTTACCGTTTCTCCCGCCGCTCGAAATTCCCCCTGGGATATCGAGGCATAAGTCTGCTGAACGCCTAACAAAATCTCTCGATAATGGTCTAAAGCATCACGGGTTTCTTCGGGGGTGCCAACTTGCAACGGACGCAAATAGGCAGCGATCGCTGCCGATTGACTGTAGGGCTCTAGGATGCGCTGTGCCTCGATCAGCTTACTGTAGTGGTCCATGCCGTCAGCATCAATTTTGGCCGCCAGCTCATATAAGTGCTGAGGATATTCCGACTGCTTTAGCGTAGCTACTAGCTTGGCATACGCGCCATCAATGTATCCGCTAGGGCGCTCTACGGCAATAAAGTCAGCTAAAACATCTGGCGTTAGAGGGCGTAGGGCAGGTCGTCTAAATCCCTGGTCGGGGGCTCCCAATTCATCCGGACGGGGGATCTTTCGAGATAGCTTAATCCCTTGACTTTCCGTCGGTTGAGCCAAGCCTTCCGCCTGCAATAACCACAGTAATTGATGGGCCCAGCGATAGTGGGTCATTTCCCCCACGCTGATCATGAGCAGGGTTCTGCGAACGAAATTGAGATCTTGGGAAAGCGTGGGAAATTGGGCCACATCTGCCACCACTTCCTCTGAATGACGCAGGGAGAAATAGGCATAAAGATACTCTAAGGAAAGCGTTAATTCTAGCGGAATCAAATGTTCCCTTAGTACCCAAACTAATTCTTCTGGATCAGAGTAATGGTTTGGTTTTTGGGGCTCAGGGGCACTATCAAAATGCTCTTGGGGGATGAGAACATTTATTTTTTCCAACACAATCTTTTCCTCCTAAATGATCTTTCAATCTTGAGTCATAACAGGTTTTAGAAAGCAATTAAAACAGAACCTCAGCAGCGACAAGTAGATTGCCTTAAATAAACCAAAGATGATTTTTGGGGGTTCCTAAATACTTATGAGAATCTACCTAGGACTGCTGAAATGGTGGGCTTGGTCAGAAAGACAGCGGTAAAGTCAAACCGTAAAACGTTTGGTTTATAGGCTTTCTGACGTCACCAGTGCCACAAGCTTTATGGCATTTGCTATCCCAAAAGGGCAAAACTTAAAAAGACGCTATGTTTTTTTAGCATCTTGGTTCTCTGTCTTCGGAGGAGTATAGGACTCGCTGATTTCACGGCCTTCTAAGGCAAAATTCAGCTCCGTCCAGCGAGCATTGATTTCATGGTTGTCCATCTGATATTGGCGCAGTTTCCGATAGGAATTTGGCGCAAAGGCACGGCCACTTGCTTCGCGATCGCTGCGGAGCCAATCTAGCCGTAAGTTGGCCTCTTCTGATTCCAGCAACTCTTCTTCTGTGTCGGCGGGCACTTCGGCCAACACAATGTCGGGGCGGTTGGAGGCCCAATACATGCAGGCGCAGTCGCGCATATCATGCTGCCAGGGTGAGCAGAGGCTCTGCACTAATTCTCCTGGTTGGTAGACCTCATTCAGTGTTCCAGTTTGCGGGTTTACGAATTGCCGTCGCCATCCTTCTAGAAAGATGGTGGGGTGCTGTCCATCAGCGTTGGCGCAGTCGCGCCGGATCAGCTTGAGCCCAACCGGACCAGGGCTAAGGCTCCGAACAATTCGCCAAACGGCCATGCCATCCATAGGAATGGGCTCTCCCTTGGAGTTGCGATCGTACAGAGCGACGGCTTTACCGCCCTGCTCGATCGCGTCAATAAACCAGTCTCCTCGCCGCAGTTCTCGTCCTTTAGGACTGTGAAAAACGGCCAGCAAAGCGATCGCCTCCGGCGTCGCTTGATGCAAATCGGGGTCGCACTCATCTTCGACGGAGACGAGACGAGCGCCATATAGATCAGGGCATTCGGGATCGAGCTCGCGATGCTCTCGCCCGGCAAAGTTAAACACTAATCCGGGAAAAAATCGGCGATCAAGATTGCGTAAATCAATGCCCAGGCCGGGAAAACAGTTGCCGACTTCATCTTCTAAACGGCTGGAGACAGGATTGCCAGCAGCTTGATAGGCCAAACGAGCGGTGAGATTACGGGGAAAAATTTTCTGATTCGCTGACGTCATGGGTTGATACCTGCTGCGTGGGTAACGGGTTCAGCCGGGTCGGACTCGCTTGCCCCTTCTTGCTGCTCCAGGAAGGTCAAATAATTCATCAAGGTCTGATATTGCCGCCGCGTGAGAGACAACGGCTCTCGGTCAGAATCTCGCATGTAGGGCGGCATCCGCATATCGTGTAGGGTGTCCCGGAACACTCGGGGATCCCGAAACTCAGCATTAGGCTCCTCGGCGGGCTCAACCGGCAACTGCTGGAAGCTCCCAAAGGGGGGACGGATCATTTGCCGTACACGATCGCCCCGCATTTTAAGGAACGTGATCAGATAGTCCAGACTAGTGAATGCCCCGTGGGCATGGGCGCTCAAGTCGGTATAGGGCAGCCGACTGTGATTGGCTTGGGGGGCTTCACTTAGACCATCGTCCAACACGTCAGAAGACAGGCGGGATAACGGTTTATCGGCTTTGGTCATGCCCTCTCGCCCAATGTGGGGAGCACTCTGCCAGCGATCAACCGGGGCACGCTTGAGGTTTTCTCGAATCAAATAGTCCCTAGAGGCATCCAGATTCAGCAGACTCGTGGTCTCAAAAATCCGCTTGAACAAATCATGGATTTCCAAGGCGGTCAGTTCTGCGGTGTCTTCGTTAATGTCTACCGGCGGCAATTCGCGATCGGCAAGCTCATCCGCCATGGAGAAGAAGGGGCGGCGATCGGGTGCATAATCCGGCGGTGCCACAAAGGCCCGTGTAGACGCGACATAGCGTCGCCCTCTCACCGTCAATTCAGCACGAATAACGATTTCACAGGTATCGTCCACAGTTCCCCAGCAGATGCTGTTGCCCACGTTAGCCCCGTCATAGCTATCCGACGGCTGGGGGTCATCTGCCATGCCGCTGTCCATCACATACTCCGACCAAGGGGTATTGGGATTCAGAATGCGGTTCTTCTCGGGCACGATTTCATGCATCCGAGCGGCAATGGAGGCGTAGGGCAGCTGGCGACCCGGCTCCAATGGCGAAACGGCCCCAGCAATCGCCTTCGCGGAACCGTAAACCTCACCTTTAGCCGGGGTGAACCGCACGCGCACACAGCTTAAATCCTGCCCCAGGACCTTGCCAAAGGTGGGACGCATAAGCTGCACATGGCCTAGAGAAATCGGTGCATCTTGATACACCAGAGGTTCTCGTTCAGGAAAATGAGGGCTCACCGCTAGAAGATTATATTTAGCGTGATCATCCCCGCGAATCGTGAATCTCGCCGCAAAGCTGCAGGCCGGATCTTTGACCCGACGAGACGCTTTTGTATTGGCGGCATGGGCATGAATGAGTAGATGTTGCTCTAAAGAAACCCCAAGATCAGTCAACAACCCTAATGTCAACGGCACTTGTTGACGGCCTTTAGTCGCAACAAGGACATCTGCCCATAGCTCGAAAAATGGTGCTACAGGACGAATTTTTCCCTCATCCTTAAACCGAATTTCTTGAGGTAGATAAGCCTCTAGAGATCCATCCGGCAGAACCCGAAAGCTGACCTCGGGACGAATCATAGTTTGACAAGCGCTATGGGGTCGTGAATCCTCCTCCCAGGTAAATGCTTCTAGGGGGGTATCCGAGTTTCCAAGCCGTGCCATTGCCATTGGCGGCAAAAAGTAAATCTCCAACAGTGTTGCTTTTTTCATGGGGGCCAACAATCATTTTTTCTTGATTTGGGATGTGATCCTTGAGTTTTCGTCCAAATAGACACCTGTAGCGCAGTAAACAGGGCCATGCATAACATGATCAGTTCCCCAAGCAAAGTTTGCCTCTATACAGAATTAATGACGATAAAAGGAAAAAATCATTCTGCGTTACTACCATTTCCTATGGGAAATGGCTTTAGTCAGGTGCAGGCTTAATGGCCACGTTCTTAACCGTAATGAAATCAGATTAGCGGAAGAAAATCAATCCTGAAAATTTATTTTTGCTTTTATAAGTCTGTTTAGTCAGAAATTTTTGAGGCCGGAATATCGCTTTTATTTACTATTTTATAAGTTGATGCTTGAGTTAAATAAAGTTGATATGTCAGATGCATATCGAGGCAGCTTTTGATGCTGCTAAATGCCATCGGCGATTCGTGCTTGTGTGGGTTAAACCATGCGGTGCAACGTCTCTCCATTGCAATACGTACACCGTCACTGAGCAACGCCGTAAAGAGAGCCGCCTGAGTGCTAGCAATTCTGGAAGGCTCAATCGGTGTTTCAAGGAGTTAGCCGAGCAAGATGCTCAACAGACCATCAAGCAAGGCTCTTCCTCTTTTCCTCGCATTATGAACAAACTCGAAGAAACCTAGTATAGTTGTCCCTGAAAAACTGGCTTTAGGCGATCTC
>JBCCJU010000175.1:0-11766 GCA_039027715.1 Cyanobacteria bacterium P01_C01_bin.120 | reverse complement strand
CCAGCGTATGGGCACCACGCTAGTAATGGCGGTGGTGGTGCCCCAGCGACTCAAGACTGCCCACGGCTGGATTCAGGTGGATGAGCTTTATCTCGCGCAAGTGGGCGACAGTCGGGCCTATTGGATTACTCCCGACTATTGTCATCAGCTCACCGTCGATGACGACATTGCCGGTCGTGAAACCTTGGCTGGTCGAGCATTCTACAGCGCCCTCCGCGAGCGTCCAGAGGCCAGCTCATTGACGCAAGCGATCGGGACTCGCAGCAGTCATTATCTGACGCCCCATGTGCAGCGACTGACTCTCGATGAAGAAGGCGTGCTGCTCTTATGCTCCGATGGGTTAAGCGACAATCACCAAGTGGAAAAAGCTTGGGCCAACTATATTGGTCTGATTACTAAGGGCATTATTTCCCTGCAGGCGGCAGTTGATTCCTGGATTGAGTTAGCGAATCAAAAGAATGGCCATGACAACGTGGCGGTTACGCTGATGCACGTTAAGCCGTTCTTCGACAAGGTTTATAGTGCTATGCCTGAGACCGCTGACGAACCAGAGGCGCCTGGAGAAGATGAGCTCACCGATGCCTCAAAAGCGCTGCTCTATGGCGAAGAAGACGCTGCGGCACCAGCTCCGGCCACCTCAGAGGGCGCGCCCAAAGGAATGATCCCCCGCTGGTGGATTATCACCGTGGCTGCCGGCATTCTGTTCTTTGCTGGTCTTATTGGCTGGTGGGTTGCTGGTCAACTGGCACCAAACCCAGTGGAAAATGAAATTGAGTCGGTGGAATAGAGAAGAGCTGACTTGTGTGAAGTATTTACTCAATCTGCTGGGCTTCTGACGTTAATTTAGTGACACGTCCAAAACTGTGGCAGAAAGCGCTAATGAAAAGTTAGCGAAGACCCACTAAACGAGGACTGACACCAACGCTCTCTTTATCCCCAAAATCTGGGAGAGGTGAATGCCGTTTCCCACATCTATGAGGAGCGATCGCTATTCTTCCGTAGTTGCCAACTGCGCTAACCAGGCTTGCAAATCGGCAATTTCCTCAAAATCGAACAGAGCCTCTCCCAGCGCTTCCAACATCGCCAATGGCAACTGGCTCACCCGTTCTTGCAAGTCTTTAGGCAATTCTCCTAACTTGCGGTGCAAGAGCCGCAAAATCAGCGCTTTCTCACGTTCTAAGCCCTCTTCCCGCCCCGCTTCCCGCCCTTCCTGATAAACGCGGGTCTCTTTCATATCAGTCAGTTCAAGCATGGTGGCAATTTCCTCTCGCGTTAAACGAGGAAAGGTATACACGACAATCGTCTTAATCAATTCTAAAAGCTGAGTACGCTCAGTTGCCGTCATTGATGCGCGCTGAACCTGCTCAATCAGGCCTCTCGCAGCTGCGGGCACAGTTGCAACAGGTGCCGTCATTAAGCGTAGGACGCCTAGCCCTGGCGATAGCTCTGACATCGCCCTAAGAGCGTCGAGATAAATCACCGTCACCTCGGGCAACGTCAAGAGATTACCAAAGGTTTCAGGCTCAGCAAATTCGGCTGCTGCATTTGGATAGATTACGACAGCGCGCCACTGTCGCACTTGGGGATACTGCTTGAGATAGAGAAACACTTCTGCAAACAGCCGTCGATACAGCAGCGGATCGCGCTGCATCTGGACTTCCAGAAAATAGACTGGAGCATGCAAGCGATCGCTGGGCGGCAAAAATACGCCGTCTAGCCGTAGGGCGGTTTGCTTCACCTCTTCTGAGGCAAATCGATAACCCTGGGCCTCATCCACTGGCCGCCCAATCAGCTCAAAGAGAATCGCGGGATTACTTTGAAATAGGGCATAGAACAAGGAATCAGTTTTCACGATGAACCGGCACCCAGAGAACAATTCGTAGCCTAACGAGAATAAATATCGCCGAGCGATCGCTGGCGCCACTAATTTCCTTAGCGCAGCAGGGGCCGTTTTTAGGCTTTACATCACTAAATATTTAATGACACTTCTTTTTGCTGTTGAGAGTATCTGCATCATTCGGTTTTTGTTGTGTCGTACTGGCGATCGTTACGCAGTATTCAACTCCTCCGAGGCTGTACAGCCCTCTCAGACTCAGCTCTATAAACTTGCTTGACGTTTGTCAATGGTCAATTCTAGGTTACTTGTTGATATTTGCTTACATAAAGCGAAGTGCTTAGTCACATTACTGATTTTCATGAGTCGCGGCAAATCCCCCGTCGGATACCGTTTACAGGCTCTGAAACATATCTTTTTGCAGAAAACTCACAAAACTACCTTCGCAAAAGTTAACTAAGTTGCGTATACTGAAGCCATACATGGGAATGAGTAGAAATGCTCATTTTGAATTTCCCGGTTAGTTCGCCTAGTCATCGTGATGTCAGTTCGCTGAGATCACTTGCTGACCTCCTCCGACCTTACGGTTTGGTTAAGGCCGCTGCGACAATAAAGCGATGCATTGTTTAGATGTATCCATCAGCCTTGAGCTAGACAACTCCTAAACCGGCGTTCTATGTGCCCTTGTTCAGTAGAACTCACGTGAATGTCATGATTAGCGAGCAATTTCCGTGGTTAACCACGATTGTCCTTTTTCCTTTTTTAGCAAGTCTTCCGATTCCTCTATTGCCCGGCAACGGCAACAAAGCTGTTCGTAGCTATACCCTGGCAGTGGGCCTTGCCGAGTTTGCCCTGATTCTCTTCACCTTCGGACGGTATTACTCACTGTCAGAGCCTGGTTTGCAACTGGTTGAGACCTATCGATGGGTGCCGCAAATTGGCTTGAATTGGTCAATGGCCGCTGATGGCCTCTCCATGCCCCTCGTTATTTTGAGCGGTTTGGTCACGACTCTAGCCATCCTGGCTTCTTGGAATATTTCCACTAAGCCACGTCTCTACTATTTCTTGCTGCTGTTGATGTACAGCGCTCAGGTTGGCGTTTTCCTTTGTCAGGATATGCTCCTCTTCTTCCTGATGTGGGAAATTGAGTTAGTGCCGGTTTATCTGCTGATTTCAATTTGGGGCGGCCAGAAGCGCCGTTATGCTGCCACTAAATTTATTTTGTATACAGCGATTGGCTCCATCTTTATTTTGGTGGCGGCTCTGGCGATGGCATTTTACGGCAACACCGTTAGCTTTAATTTCACGGATTTGGCGCTCAAGGAGTATTCGCTGCCGTTCCAGCTATTGACATATGCCGGTCTGCTGGTTGCTTTCGGCGTCAAGTTACCGATTTTTCCGCTACACACTTGGCTGCCCGATGCTCATAGTGAAGCTCCCGCAGCAGTTTCCATGATTTTGGCGGGCGTACTGTTGAAGATGGCTGGCTATGGCATTCTGCGCATGAACATTGAAATGCTGCCAGATGCGCATGTGTACGCAGCGCCTTTCCTCGCAATTTTGGGTGTGGTGAACGTTGTTTACGCTTCATTAAATGCCTTCGGCCAGGATAATCTGAAGCGTCGCATGGCTTATTCTTCGATCGCTCATATGGGCTTTGTACTCATCGGTTTCGCTGCCTTTACAACTATTGGCATCAGCGGTGCCATGCTGCAGATGATTTCTCACGGTTTGATTGCCGCAGTAATGTTCTTCCTTTCGGGTGTGGCCTACGAGCGTTCTCACACTTTGGATATGACTAAGCTCGGCGGCATGGCTCGCAAAATGCCTGTAGCGTTTGCTTTCTTCACTGCGGCAGCGATGGCTTCTTTAGCATTGCCTGGCATGAGCGGTTTTGTTAGCGAGATTGCTGTGTTTTTAGGCATGGCAACGAGCGATGCTTACACGCTGACCTTCAAAGTCAGCATTATCATTCTGGCGGCCATTGGCGTGGTTCTATCACCGGTCTATCTGCTGACTATGCTGCGCCGCATCTTCTACGGTGACGCCGGTGAAGTGGTTCAGAAGGAACCGCTGATATTAGATATTCGTCCTCGTGAAATTTTGATTGCGGCTTGTCTGCTTGTGCCTGTGATTGGTATTGGTTTGTATCCTAATGTGGCAACTCAAACCTATGACGCTAAGACGGTGGCTGTGCTAAATCGTGTGCAGGATACGATGATGCTAGTTGCTAATCAGCCGGCTCAGCCAATGTTTAGCGCGATCGACGCTCCTGAGCGTACAGCATCTCTGGTAGCTCCCACGATTATCGATTAGTTCGCAATCGGAATAGTTCGCTGAATCTCCATGGGCGGTACAGGCTTTCTGTGCCGCCTTTTGCTGTTATCGAGTAGGTAAGGCCATGATCAAAGCTAGCTTTTCAAAAGCTTCGATCACGATCTCTAAAGACTGTCATTACTTAACGACAAAACCCCAGTTACAGAAGCAATCCAGCCCTTTGGTGAGTTTACACAACGGGTATGATCATGGTTGCTCTCTTGCGAGCAGTTCTTTAGATTCTGGACTGGCTTTTGTGATGGCGATCGCATAACAAAACGATGCAAAACACGTAGATTTTCCAGAAAAACTGTTCATGCAGCCGGTTGTTATCACCAGCCCAGTACATGACGGAGATTTTTCCCATGACTTCAGAACAGATTCAAGGACTTTGGGTTTGCTTCACGATCGCCCTGTCTACCGTGATTATTTGCCCCGCCGTTTTGTGGGTGCTGCCGCCTCGCTCGGTACAGCCCTGATTGCCTCTTTAAACCAGTCTGACGAGCAAACAGCAGCTGTCAGAAATCCGTGCAGTTTCACTGGATGCTCAGCGGCGTTATGAACGATCACTTTTCAGCAGAGTGACACGCAGAAACACACTATTTACGCCCTGGTGTGGTTCAATTCATACCATCGAGTGATGTGAGATTAAGGTATGAATCCAGAGACACTGTGGGTTGCCACTGGCGAGCATGGCTGGCGATCACCAGAAATTTCAAGCGAGATTTTGGCCCACCAAGGACTTGCCTTCAACCAAAATAACGCAGTCGTGCTGGCTCAGGAACAGTTCGACCAAGACGTGATCGCTGATTTTGGCAATGCGATGGCTTATTTCATTGAATCGGGACAAGTTTGGGCCTTGATCATTGGATTTGTATTGGGATACCTGCTGCGTGGGGTTACAACCTACCGATAGACGTGGCATGCTGGTGAAATTCCCCCTCGACAGACAAGGTTATTGCCCGTGAGTTCCCCTGCCCCCAAAGCCTGGAGTCAGCGATTTGAATCGGCCTTGCATCCCGCGATCGCTGATTTCAACGCCAGTATTACATTCGATATCGAACTGCTGGAATATGATCTCAATGGCTCTGTGGCCCATGCGAAAATGCTGGCCCAAACCAGCATCATTTCCATCTCAGAAGCCGAACAGCTCGTTGCTGGACTTGAACAAATTCGCCAGGAGCACCGCCAAGGCCACTTTAATCCCACGGTTGACGACGAGGACGTGCACTTTGCTGTGGAGCATCGCTTAATCGAAATTGTCGGCGATGTGGGCAAGAAGCTGCACACGGCGAGATCGCGCAACGATCAAGTAGGCACCGACATTCGGCTTTATCTGCGTCATCAAGTTGATGCCATTCGTACGCAACTACGGGCCTTTCAGCAGGCGCTAATGGACCAGGCAGAACGCCACATAGACACGATTATTCCCGGCTACACTCACCTGCAGCGGGCGCAACCGCTCAGTCTCGCCCACCACTTGCTGGCCTATGTGGAAATGGCGCAGCGTGACTGGGAACGGTTGGGGGACCTACGGCATCGCATTAACCTTTCTCCTCTCGGCTGTGGAGCACTAGCCGGCACGCCTTTTCCCATTAACCGGGCTTATTCTGCGGAATTGCTGGGCTTTGAAGGAATATACCGCAACAGTCTCGACGGGGTCAGCGATCGCGACTTTGCCATTGAGTTCACGGCGGCGGCTAGCCTCATCGTCGTCCATCTTTCTCGCTTGGCAGAAGAAATTATTCTGTGGGCATCAGCCGAGTTCAGTTTCGTGAAGCTCACTGACACCTGTTCCACTGGCTCCAGTATTATGCCCCAAAAGAAAAACCCCGACGTGCCAGAGTTGGTGCGAGGCAAAACGGGAAGAGTATTCGGCCACTTGCAAAGCCTGTTGGTCATGATGAAAGGTCTGCCGATGGCTTACAACAAAGACCTGCAAGAAGATAAAGAGCCCCTGTTTGACACAGTTAAAACGGTGCAGGGCTGTCTAGAAGCGATGACGATTTTGCTGCAGGAGGGGCTAGAATTTCAGACCGAACGACTGGCCTCAACCGTCACCACCGACTTTTCCAACGCAACGGATGTGGCCGATTATCTAGCGGCCAAGGACGTTCCCTTCCGCGAAGCCTACAACTTAGTTGGCAAGGTGGTGCGGCACTGTCTGGCAAACAATCAACTGCTCAAAGACCTGAGCCTAGAAGAATGGCAGAAACTACATCCCGCCTTCGAGGATGATATTTATGCGGCGATCGCACCGCGCCAGGTCGTTGCCGCGCGGAAAAGCTACGGTGGCACTGGCTTTGAGCAAGTTCGCCTAGCGCTGAGCGAAGCCCGACAGCGACTCCTTGAGGTGTGAGGAGATGGGAATAGGGGAGTTATGGGGTGGCAGGGTAGCAGGATGGTAGGGTGGCAAGGAAGAATAGAGCCAGACTCTTGCCCGCGAGCAAGACCATTTTCTTCAAACTCCACATTTTGTTAGATTCGGCTCTTTCCTGAAGGGTTACGCTAAATGCCGAATCCTGACGTTGCATTCTGAACTCTGGGCGCTGATGACTATTTCTCTCTGCATGATCGTTAAAGACGAGGCCGATAATTTACCGCGCTGTTTGGCCAGTGTGAAGGGCTGCGTCGATGAAATGCGGATATTAGACACGGGATCGCAGGATGACACGATCGCGATCGCGCAATCTTGGGGGGTGATTGTTGAAACAGCGGAGTGGACCCAGAATTTTGCTGCTGCCCGAAATCGCTCTTTGGCAACGGCAACGGGCGACTGGATTCTAGTGCTGGATGCGGATGAAACCTTGACAGATGCCGGGCGTGAGTTACTGGGTCAGATTCGTACCGAGAATATGCTTGGAGACCAGGATCTGACGACGATTTTGGCAGTGAATTTTCTGCGGCATGAAAGTCAAGCGGCTCAGGCTCCCTACTCGGAGGTGTCGCGGTTGTTTCGGCGGCGGCAGGACATTTTTTTTGAGCGGCCGTATCACGAAACGGTCGATGACAGCGTTACTCAGGTGATGCAAACCGAGCCTCACTGGCAGGTGATGTTATGGCCGCAGGTGGCAATTGCCCACAGTGGCTACGCGGCTGAGGTGATCGCTCAACGAGACAAGTTCGCTCGGGCTGAGACAATTATGACGGCTTATCTGGCGCAGCATCCTGAAGATGCTTATATCTGCAACAAGCTGGGAGCACTTTATGTCAGTCTAGGTCAGAGTGAGCAGGGGCGATCGCTGCTCGAACGGGGACTAGCCGCTCAACCAGCCGACGCTGCCACACTTTACGAACTGCACTATCATCTCGGGCTGACCTATCGCGATGGGGGACTGTCGGCGATAGCCATCGACCATTATCAAAAAGCGCTGGCTCAAGATATTGCTCCCGCGCTCAAGGTGGGAGCCTATTTGAATTTGGGCAGCCTTTACCAGAGCAGTCAAAATCTGAAAGGCGCGATCGCGCTCTATGATCAAGCAATTGCAGCCGCTCCCAACTTCGCCCTAGCGCATTTCAACCTGGGTATCGCCAAGCGGGCTTCGGGCGACCTGGCAGGGGCGGTAGCGGCCTATGAGCAGGCGATCGCTTGCGATCCCAGCTATGCCGCAGCGCACCAGAACCTGGGGGTCGTCTTATTTAAGCTCAATAAAATTCCTGAGAGCATTCAAGCTTTTAAGCAAGCGATTGCCCTCTACCGCCAATTTGATCCAGCCAAGGCTGAAGACTTGCTCCAGCGCATTAGCGGCTTGGGTGTTCAGATTTGAGCAAGAGACCCAGACGAGGTTCAGCTAAGCCTCTGGTGATTAACAGGGCAAATCGCAGTTGAGTTTACTCATCTCTAGTCGCTATGAACCTTACGCAGCATTGCTTTTACTTCATCCTTCTGCCTTCATCCTTCTGCCTTTATCCTTGATAATTAAGCCACTAACTGGTCAGATTTAAGGAGTTTGCCCATGGCAATGGTGTCGACATATTCGCGATCGCTCAGCTTCATATCGCGGGCATAGCGTCCCTCAATCACAAACCCCTGCTTTTCATAAAATCGAATGGCCCGCTGATTGGTGGAAAATACGAACAAGCCCAATTTCTCCAGATGTTCATGCTGTTCAGCCCAAGCAATGAGCGCCTTCATCAGCCCTTGGGCAATGCCACGACCGCGCCAGGGTGGGGCAACCCACATGGAATCAATATCCGCAAAATGCTGTGTGCGGCGATAACAGCCAGCAGTTGCTCGCACCATGCCCACTACGACGCCATCGACGGTAGCGACCAGGCAGAGCTGCCCTGGATGATCAAGATCATCCGCGATCGCGGCTTGCTCATCCGCTAGGGTTTGAGCAAATTCAACTGGTTCGGCCAGCGTGTACGCACCTTCTTCGACCACGGAGCGAAACAGCGCCAGGGTAGAGGCCGCGTCGGCAACTGTCGCAGAGCGTATCGTGACAGGAATGCCATCAGTCAGCCAGTAAGTAGAAGCTTCTTGGATTGCCATAGTGTGAACCCATTTAGAGCAGATACTGATATGGCAACAGTTTAGACAGAGGATTTTCCCGATAAGTCCGGCACATTGCCTGGGGCGGTTGCAATTGTGCGGCTTCGTCCTATTCGTCCTATTGTTAAAGGCGATCGCTCTCCAGTTTGCTTTTATGCCAAAAACCGAACGGGAAAAAATGCTCGCTAACGAGCCCTATTTGGCCAACGACCCAGAATTAATAGCGCTACGGCTGGCAGCGGCTCAGCAGTTACACAAATTCAATCAATCGGCTCCAGATCAAAAGGCAGAGCGAACGGCCATAATCCATAATCTGTTCGCTGCCGTTGGCCCCGATTGTGAACTCTATCCCCGCTTCCACTGCGACTATGGGCAACATATTAAGTTGGGCAAGAATGTTTATATCAACGTCAACTGCACGTTCTTAGACTGCAACTGGATCATCATTGACGACAACGTGTTAATTGGCCCCAACGTGCAAATCTATACGGCCTATCATCCTACTGATCCCCAATCACGGCTAACCGGTTTAGAAATGGCCGCACCCATCACCATTGGCAAGAATGTTTGGATTGGTGGCGGCACCATTATTTGTCCCGGTGTCAGTGTCGGTCCGAACACGACAATTGGGGCAGGCAGTGTGGTCACCAAGTCGGTTCCCGATCAGGTTGTCGCCGTGGGCAATCCGTGTCGAGTTCAGCGCCTCGCGGTACCATCTGACTAAAGGGAGCTAGAATCCAAGCTTTTGGCCTCGCCGGGAGTCTGCGGTAAATGTAGACCACATTCCTGCTTCATGCCGTGAAACCGAGTGTCGCGATCGCTTTTATCGGCTGCCGTCAGGGGCCGACTCGAATGCCAATCCCCCACGCTGACATAGCCTTTGTCAAACAGCGGATGATAGGGCAACTCAAACGTCGTCAAATATTCATAGACATCCTTGGATGACCAGTTGAGAATCGGCGAAATTTTGTAAATATGGCGCTGCTGTGTCACCACGTCCAGGCTTTTGCGATGGTCGGTTTGGTCGGCCCGCAGGCCAGCCAACCAAGCCGTCGCGTTCAATTCTTGCAGAGCCCGCTGCATCGGCTCAACTTTACGAATCAGATTGTATTGATTGAGATCTTCGATATTTCGACTAGCCCAAAGCTTGCCATAAAGCGCCTCCATGCGGGCCGGACTCATCGATGACTGATAGACCCGCAGGTTGAGAGCCAGACGCCGGGTAAGCAATTCAGCAAAGTGGTAGGTCTCAGATGGCAGATATCCGGTATCAATCCAGATGACTGGAACATCGGGCGCCACTTGAGTCACCAAATGCAGCATAACCGCCGATTGAATGCCAAAGCTGGTGCTCATAATCAAGCCTTTGCCAAAGGTCTCGTGAGCCCAAACCACAATCTGCTTAGCATCTTTGCTTTTCAGCTCGGGCGCTAGCGCTTGGTTAGCTTGCTGGAGATCAATCATGCTGCGGAAAGGTCATGCTAGCGGATAACACTCTCGCAAGTTTACGACGGATTGGGCTTGTTAGCGTGTCGTTGCTGCCCCCGGTGAACGATTTTCCACTTTGATTAAACGAATCCAAGACAAGATCGCAGAAGAGCGCGCCACTGAATAGACATCGATAGCGCAAAAAATCAGCCTCAGGAGAGATCGCTATCCGCGGAGTTTCTGCGTATTTTCAACCAGACTTTTCACAAACTTGTCCAACCGCTCAGCTAACTTGCTATCCACTAGCTTGCCGTCATCATTAAAGGCTTGCCACGCCTGTCCAATCGCTACCTGCTCAGGAATTACCCAGGCGTGAACCCAACGAGCAATGGTCCGCAAATCATTTAAGGCGTTACTGTTCGGCTGCCCACCTAATACGCTAATGCCCCCAACGACTTTGCCGTCTAGATGCTCAAAACTCATCAAATCGAGGGCGTTTTTAAGGACGCCACTGATGCTGCCGTGATATTCCGGCGTTGCCAAAATGAGTCCATCAGCGTCTTTAACCGTTTGCCGCAGCACGGCCACATCAGGATAGTCGTCATAATCACCGTTGCCGTCACAGAAAGGCAGATTCATCTGCCGCAAATCCAGAATTGTGACCTCAGCGCCTAAGTCCTGGGCTGCGCGAGTGGCGATCGCTAACGCCTGATGACTGTAAGAGTTTTTGCGCAAGCTGCCTGCAATGCCAGCTAGTTTTACCATGCATCCTCCTAATCGAGCTCCAAAATAAACTCGTAATGACTATGAGTTAATATTAGCATTTCGATTTCATGAGCGTCTGGAAACGCTGAGCTAGGTCTTTTCTCACTTGCGCAGGACTTCTGCTAGGCCTCTTTTCTAAAGCAATAGATATTGAATCTGCAGGCGTTGGGATAAAAAAGCGATCGCTGAATAATGACAGTCCTTAGAGATTACATATTTCTGAAACCTCAACTGCTTAATCTGCTCCATGTGTTTTAGAGCTGATTGGATAAGGGAGAGCAAGAAGGCCATACCGAGCGATGCAAACTCCACTTTGAGAATGGGGGTGCCAAATTAATCTTCGCTACTGCCGCCTACGCTAATGGGGGTGCCCACGATCTCAGCCCTAGTGATGTCCAAATTTTCCAGTGTTGCTCCAGCAATGTCGACAAAGTAAAGCTTAGCTTCCGTCAGATCAGCATCACTTAAATTAGCGTTTCGAAAGCTGGCATTCGTTAGCAGCGCATTGGTAAGCGTCGCGCCTTGGAGGTTAGCGCCCTCGAGATCGGCACCTTCCAAATTGGCCTCAGTTAAATTGGCGTTGGTCAAATCAGCTTGGCGTAAATCGGCGCCAATCAAATGAGCCTGAGTTAGGTCAGCACCAGATAAATCACATCCGTAACAAAGATTGGTGGTCAACAGTTGCTCTACGTGTGCAGGATTCTCTGCACGGGCAGAAGCAGTCGTCACAATGGGAATAGCGACTGACAGCATTGTGGCAATCATCAGTTTCATGGTTCCCTCCGATCAAGGTACAGGGACAAAACTGGAGTACTGCAAGCTAAAAGCTAATTCTGATAAGGATTTGACAAATTGAGGGGTGAGGCGGTGAGCTAGAAATTACCACATCGCTAACATCTACCACCTCATGAACGAGATTACCCGAATT
>JBCCJU010000174.1:0-11777 GCA_039027715.1 Cyanobacteria bacterium P01_C01_bin.120 | reverse complement strand
GCCGGTCAGCCAGCCCCCAATCGCCAGGTAGGCGCAGGGGAATAGCAGAATACCCGACCACCCGACAAAGACGAATCGGTCGCGCTTTAGCCAGTCATCGAGGACGTCGAACCATCCTCGCTGGGCTTGCGCTCGTCCCATTGCTATGGTCATAGCGCGATTCTCCAAAAATTATGAATCTACTAAAAGTGCAGACAAAGAAATGATGAGACAGATAGCATATAAGCACAAGTACTCACCATAAAATGCTCATTGTCTTAACTGTTCTTTACTATAAGGGATTTTTCTCTCATTTGCAGCGCGTGAAAGCACGGCGATCGCCTCCGAGGGCAGACGTTACAGGCAATCATCTCCTTTAATAAAGCCTTAAGACTTACAAAATTCTTCAATCGTAGACAAACGTTGAGAAAGTCTAATCGAAAGAATTGGTATTAAAAGGGTTTTGCAGTCTGTTGCACTTTCGCATAAATTACTTGTGGCTAAACTGACATGATTCCAAACCCTTGATAATCAGACCATAGCGACTTCGAGTCAGTCATCGAAGGCAGCATGCACTTTTGGCTGCTCAGTGAGCTTGGTATTCCCCAGAATTGCTCTTGCCGACTAGCTCTCCGAAATTGACGGCATTATCACTGCGTCAGTCTCGGTATCTAAAATCAGCAAGGCTTCGTGACGGCTGTCGAGCTGTGCCAGCAGACTTCCCTCACGATTCCAAACAGCAGAACCACCAGCGCCTTCAAAGTCTTCGCAAGGGCCAACACAATTCACCATCATCACTTGAAAACTGTACTGCTGAGCGATCGCGGCAAGACGCACTGCTGCTTTTTCAATTCCAGCCGCCGATTTAGCGACACTGGCGAGATAGACTTGAGCCCCAGTGGCTGCCGCTTGTTGAGCATGGGCAGGAACAGACAGTTCGTAGCAGATGGCGATCGCCACTTCTGGTGCAGTTGCAATTGTCTGTGTCAGATGGCGTCCTGCATGAAAAAAGGGCTCTTCATCAGAGTGCAGGTATTGCTTGAGATATGCCTGACGCATCGCATTGGGATGAAACAGGAGAACACCGATGCTGACGCCGTTGTCATAGGACATCGGCATGCCTACTGCAATCGTGAGTTGATGACGGTCAGCAAGCTGCTGCAGCGGCTCCAAACAGGGGTCGGTAGCTGACATCGCCAGGGTTTTGGCCCGCGATGGTTCATACCCAGTTAATGACAGTTCGGGAAACATCAGGACATCTGCCTCATAGCGTGCCGCTAGCGTTACCCAGCGCTGATGCTGAATCAGATTAGCCGCGACATTGCCTCTAATTGGGCGTGTTTGAGCGATCGCTAATTTCACTGCCTCACACCTTTCAAAATCAGTCATTAAAAGCGTTTGCTTTCAGTTGGCTACCGACCAAAAGGCCATCCCAAAGCGCATCTTCACATATTGCCAAAGTCCTTATGCACCAAAAATGAGCGCGTCCAGCCGCTAAATGCACTAACTACCGTGCTTACTTTAGTACAGAGTATTGAAGGCCAGTGGTACGAGGCATTGAGGCTAGATTTTGTCAGTGCCTAAACAGGACTATCAATCTTGTTGATGCGAGAACTGATGAGCACCAACGCAGGCTAAGGCGATCGCCACCACTAAAAGAATTGGAAAACTGTACCAGGGAAACTCTGACAGCGGCTGATAGACGGCGGCTCGTAGACCAATTGTTGTGTAGGTCAAAGGCAACAGAAAAACGATAGCTTTCAGCGCCATGGGCAGGGTGCTGGGATCAAAAAAGGTGGCGCCAAGAAACGACATTGGCACAATCAAAAAGTTGTTCAGCAGGCCAACACTTTCCAATGATTTGACATTCAGGCCGACAATGACGCCTAGACCCGCAAACACGGCGCAGTTGAGCACCAGCAGGCTGAGAAACAGGGGATTAAGGAATCCCCAAAGATTACCCGTAAAGAGAATTGCCACCAAAATGACTGAGGCTGCCGTCATCATGCCGCGAACAATGCCCGCCAGCATTTTTCCCAGATGCAGGGCCAGGGGATGTACCGGATGCAGCATCATCTCCTCAAACGTTTGGGTGAAAAGGCGATCGCCACAAATCGAAAAGGTGGTGCCGCCGAAGCTAATCACCATCGAAGATAGCGCCACCATACCCGGCAGAATAAACTCCAAATAGCTGTCGCCAGCAGTGGGTTCTGCAACGCTATCAAGTGAGCTACCTAGACCAAGCCCAAAGGCCAAAATATAAATCAGCGGTGACACTAAGCCCGAAGCCGCCACCTGACCAAGCCGCGATCGCAGCTCGAGCCAGTCGCCCCAAAAGACCGTTAGACTATCGCCCAGCAATGCTTTCAAAAAATGAGTCGGAGCATAGTGGCGGAGATTTTTTATCGGGGCGTCAGCTTCCATGTCCGGTCTTTACGATTTTTAACAGAGTGCTTCTACTCTACCTTGAGACCTGACGCTTTTTCCACCGTTCTAGAGTCAGCACTGGATCAGATTATGTGGGTGCTAAAAATGCCTTTCAACAGCCACAGCAACTGCAATTTTATTGTCATTTCTAGTCGCCCGGAGCTGGCGAAATCGTGACCAAAATGATACAAACGCATTATCCTGCTGAGAAAATCTCATGGCCAAGTCCCGCTCGATTTATGTTTGCAATAGCTGTGGCGCTGAGTCCTCACAATATTTTGGCCGATGCTCTGTCTGCGGTAACTGGAACACAATGGTTGAGCAGGTGGTGCAGGCTGCAGAGCCGGCAAAAGCGGGCGCTGTACGCGGTCGATCGCGCACGACTACTCATAAAACGAGCAAGAAACAAGAGCCTCGGCTAGCGCTCACCCTCAATCAAATTGAAGACCGTCCGCAACCGCGACAGCTCTCCGGTTATGACGAACTTGATCGCGTGCTGGGGGGCGGCATTGTTCCCGGCTCACTTGTGCTAGTCGGGGGCGACCCTGGCATTGGCAAATCCACGCTGCTGCTACAGGTGGCCAATTATCTGGCTAAACACATGGGCGTGCTGTACGTCTGTGCTGAAGAATCGGGCCAACAGGTGAAGCTGCGATCGCAGCGACTGGGCATTACTAGCCATGCGGCCCATGGTCAAGAAACGACGACAAAAAAGAAGCCTGAAACTACGGCTCAGCAGGAACTATATTTGCTACCTGAAGTGGATTTAGAAACTATTTTGATGGAGCTGGAATCACTGAAGCCCAAAGTGGCGGTCATCGACAGTATCCAGGCGCTGTACTACGGTGCCTTAACGTCCGCCCCAGGCTCGGTCTCGCAAGTGCGCGAATGCACTTCCGGCCTGATGCAAGTTGCCAAGCGAGATGATATTGCCCTCTTCATTGTGGGTCATGTCACCAAAGAGGGGGCGATCGCTGGTCCGAAAGTGCTGGAACACCTGGTTGATACGGTGCTGTATTTCGAGGGCGATCGCTTCGCCAGCCATCGACTGTTGCGCTCAGTAAAAAATCGCTTTGGGGCAACTCACGAGCTGGGCATTTTTGAAATGGTTGATCGGGGCCTACAGGAAGTTCGTAATCCGTCGGAGCTCTTTTTAGGCAATCGGGATGAGGCGGTTTCCGGCATCGCCACAATTGTGGCCTGTGAGGGAACTCGGCCCCTAGTCGTGGAACTACAGTCTCTCGTGAGTCCCACCAGCTACAGTTCACCACGTCGCTCGACCACAGGCATTGAGTTTAATCGGCTCCTACAAATTCTTGCTGTGCTGGAGAAGCGAGTAGGGATCCCGCTGTCAAAGCTAGACGCCTATGTCGCCTCGTCGGGTGGTCTCAACGTGGGGGAACCGGCGGCTGATTTGGGTATTGCTCTCGCCGTCACTGCCAGTTTTCGCGATCGCGTCATCGATCCCTACACTGTGATTTTGGGCGAGGTGGGTCTCGGTGGACAGGTGCGGCCAGTGGCGCAGCTTGAACTACGCCTTAAGGAAGCGACTAAGCTGGGATTCAAGCGAGCAATTGTGCCCAAGGGCCAAGGTGGCGTCGATACGCCCATGGAAGTAGTGCCCGTGGCCCGAGTCATGGATGCGATCGCCGCCGGCTTGGGTGGCGCATCGTAATATTTCCATGATGCAAACGATAGGCTCGCCGCTAATGCCTGATAAATTCATAGAAAAATTTACCGTAATCGAAAATTCAAAATCTAGAGTTGGTGTAGATCACAGTCCGCTTCTACGGCTGCTCTGCTTGCTCCGACTGCAGCAGTTCTTTAATTTGCTGTACAGCTGGGTCATTGCCCCAAATTCTCATAGCCTGAGACAGCATCACCACGAGGATGACTACTCCTAATAGCAGCTTGCCGTAGCCAATTATCGCTTGAAGCGTCGTATCCGTATAAACACGCATCACAAATACCCCATAAACACGAATGTAATGGATCCAATAAACTAATGAATTGCCGCTCGACATGGCAGGCATTAAGCGCTGCCTGGTAGATGGCGATAAATGTCGAAGCAGCTAACAATATCAGCAATGTCCCCGCTTTGAGGTGTCGTTACATCGCTATTATTTAGTATGTAAATCGGTCAATAGATTTGCGATCGCTACTAACTTGTTTTTACGGAAGCTTGACAAGCTGTCCGGATAATTATGAAGGTCACATGTGTAAACTCACGGATCTCTTGGAGTGAGTAAAGCGATCGCGCTACAAAAAGCGATTAAGTAATTTCTCGGCAGGCCCGTTATCGCATATAACGGTCAGAACCTGGAGAGATGGATACGGTAAATCCCGCAAAATCAATAGCATCATGGCTGGCAGTTGCGGCTGTCAGACAATGGGCACGTCACAAGAGGCGCATTGGCAATATTGGCGTGTGTTGAGAGGCCTGTGGCAGCTGCGCATACAAAACGTCTCAAATTCTTGCCAAAATCCCGCCGCAACTCACCAGGGATTTGCTAAAACTGCAAGAAGTTACGCACCGACACCGATTACTACTCAAACGGAGACACGATGCGGCAACGATTTGAAAATTGGCTGCCCTGGTTGGGCCTATCGGGTGCAGCAGCCCTGGGATTAGGAGTGACCTTTGCATTTGTCGATGCAACAGGACTGTTTTCTAACGATTCGCGATCGCGCGATACGTCAGCCGAAGCTGACATTGTCAATAGTCTCGCCGCCGATCCAGATTCGCTGGTATTGTCACTGGCACTGCAATCTCCAGAAGCACGAGGTGATTCGCTAGCGGCGATCGCTGCCGAGCCGGTTTCCGACGAGCAGGTGCGCGCTCGCTATCTGCTGGCCCAAGATTTAATTGACCAAGGGCGGGCCGGGGCGGCGGTGCCGCTGCTGGAAACCCTGCCTGAAGACTTTCCCGAACTAGCAGTTTACAGTCGTATTCAGCTGGGCAAAGCACAAAAGGCTAGTGGTAACGTCGCAACGGCACAAGAGACTTGGCAAACGGTGCTGCAAGATCATGGTGACCAGCCGGCTACTGCCGAAGCGCTATTTCAACTAGGACAGAGCCAGCCACAATATTGGCAACAGCTACTGGATACATTTCCGGCTCATCCCCGCAGTGTCGAAATCGCTCATAAAAGGTTGGTGGAAGCCCCCCAGCCAGAAAACGAAAAGGCTCTACTGCTGGTTATGACCCGTCACGGCATCTATCACCCTGACGTGTTGACCTATGTTAATCGCCTCGTAGACAAGTACGGTGATCAACTGACGGCAGAAGAATGGCATGATGTGGGTTTTGCCTATTGGGAACGCCAGGCCTATAAGTCAGCCGGTAGCGCTTACCGTAAAGCGCCAGCGAGTCCGCAAGTACTGTATCGAGCAGCGCGAGGGGCGCAACTGGGGGAACAGCGCCAGGCGGCGATCGCGGGCTACAATTCCCTGAAAGCAAGCTATCCCGAAGCGCCTGAAACTGGACTAGGGTTAATCAAGCTCTCCTATTTGGTCAGTAATGAAGCCGCTCTGCAACTGCTGGATCAAGTGATTCAGCAATTTCCTCAGCGAGCTGGAGAAGCGCTGCAAGAGCAGGCCAAGATTATGGCAGCGCTTGATAGTCCTGACACGGCCAAGCAGCTGCGCGAACGCATTTTGAGTGAACACGGCGACTCCGCTGAAGCTGCCGCTTTGCGATCGCAGTACGCTCATAACGCAGGACGCGCGGGTAACTGGTCGGGAGCCATCCAGTGGGCAGACCAAGTGCTGACGGAAAATGCTGCTGATGAATCAGCCCCAGAAATGGGTTTTTGGGCCGGTAAGTGGGCCTCGCGAGCGGGACAAGACAAAGCAGCAGCTCAGCGTTTTGAGCAGGTAATTCGTGAGTATCCCGACTCCTATTTTGCTTGGCGGTCGGCAGTGGCTCTGGGTTGGAACGTCGGCAATTTTCAAACTGTGCGATCGCTGCAGCCGCGCATCACGCTACCCAATCAGCGTCAATCTTTGCCGGCTGGCTCTGACAAACTACAAGAACTGTATCGGCTAGGCCAAGATGAAGATGCCTGGGCCCTATGGCAGGTCGAATTCCAGAATTTGCAGGATCCGTCAGTCGCTGAACAGTTTACCGATGGCGTCATGCGGGTCGGGGTCGGCGATACCCTGGACGGCATTTTTATGATCTCGAGCCTAGACTGGCGTGACGAGCCTGAAGCACAAAAAACTCATCAACAGCTGCAGCAGCATCCCGCCTATTGGCAAACGCTTTACCCCTTTCCATACGCCGATTTGATTGCCCGCTGGTCAACCGAGCGTCAGCTTAATCCGCTGCTGGTTACCGCTCTTATGCGACAAGAATCCCGCTTCGAACCGCAGATTAAATCAGTCGTGGGCGCTACGGGTCTGATGCAGGTCATGCCCGACACCGCCGCCTGGATTCGCTCTCAATCCAATATTGCTGCCGACAATTTGGCCAATCCCAACGACAATATCAACCTCGGCACCTGGTATCTCGACTACACTCACGCCGAGTATGATGACCATTCCCTCTATGCAGTGGCCAGCTATAATGCCGGACCGGGAAACGTCGCTGATTGGATTGCTCGCGGCGGCTATGTGGATGTGGATGATTTTGCCGACAAAATTCCCTTTCCGGAAACTAAGAACTATATCCGCGCCGTCTTCGGTGGCTATTGGAATTACTTACGACTTTATAATCCTGAAATTGCTAGCCAGGTCAGTGGCTTACAGCGTTCAAGCACAAAATGACGTAACATTTGATTTTACAATGAGCTGTTGATGAGGCAGATTGCGATTGCGGCTCATCACGGTTTCCCTGAATAAGGCAAGGTGCAAAGTGAATTTAGCCCAGCAGGAACAACTCAATAGTGTTGGTGCTTATCTCCGTGACCTCAGGAAGGAAAAAGGCGCCACAGTTGACGAAGTAGCTAATCAAATC
This sequence comes from Cyanobacteria bacterium P01_C01_bin.120, assembly GCA_039027715.1. Taxonomy (GTDB): domain Bacteria; phylum Cyanobacteriota; class Cyanobacteriia; order Phormidesmidales; family Phormidesmidaceae; genus Halomicronema. The sequence continues at coordinate 4,414 of JBCCJU010000174.1, read as the reverse complement.
TTTATTCGCCCGGCTTTGGTAACCGCGATCGAAACTGGCGACTGGGAGTCTCTGCCTGAACCGGTCTTTGTGCAAGGATTTATTCGCCGATATGCCGATTATTTAGGGCTCAATGGCAGAGAAGTGGCAAGTCAGTTTGAGCCGACTCCCGTTGCTGTTTTGCCGGATCCCGCTTTAGCCAGCAGCAGTCTTGTTGAAGGGGTGATTAAGCAGCAAGACCGGCACGGCTTAAAAGTGCTGTCTAAAGCTGAACCAATTTCTCGCAATGGCGCTGCCGTGACTTCGAATTCCAGTTTCCCGTTGAAGTGGAACTGGGTACTGGGCGTTAGCGGGCTGGTGGTGTTGGGGGGCCTCATCGTTTGGCTGACCACCCGCAATACGCCTCAACCAAGCACTGCTTCCACCAATTCGGATGTAGAAGCACCAACACCAGCCTCTGAACCAGCTGCTGAAACTGAAGTGCTGGATACTGAAACGACTGAAGCTGACGGCGCCATCGAGGAAACAGAAACGGCGACTTTGTTGGAAGATAGCGTCACGTTTGCGGTTAATTTAGAACAAGATGCCTGGATGCGCATCACCGTTGACGGTGAAGTTGCCTATGAAGGAATTTTGCCGGCGGGTAGCGAGGAAACCTGGACTGCAGAGGAAGAAATCGCGATCAATGCCGGCAATTCCGGCGGCGTGTTGTTTTCGTTTAACGGCAGTGATGAGCAGCCATTGGGACAGCCTGGTCAAGTGAGAAGGCTGGTGCTGACCTCAGAGACTGATCCAAGTTCATTAACCTCCCCATAGCGGAAAATGACTCTTACAATTGAAGAGATGCGACGTTTTTGGCTCCGCTCTTATTCTGTCTATGACCTCTTCCCCCGACACTAAAACGCTATCGTCTCCCGCTGATGAGAGCGATCGCGAGGCTTATCTCGACGAGCTACCGAGCGATGTCGAAATGTCGATTTTTGATCATTTGGAAGAACTGCGGCAGCGCATTTTTTATTCGCTCATTGCAGTCATTATCGGAATCATTGGCTGCTTTGCGTTTGTGGAGAAAATTGTCAAGCTTTTAGAAGTGCCAGCCCAAGGAGCCAAGTTTCTACAGCTTTCACCAGGCGAATACTTCTTTGTCTCGCTGAAGGTAGCGGGATACTCGGGCCTATTGATTGCCAGTCCTTTTATTCTCTACCAAATCATCATGTTCGTTTTGCCAGGGTTGACCCGGCGCGAACGGCGGGTCATTGGTCCCATTGTGCTGGGGTCCAGCAGCTTGTTTTTCGTAGGTCTATTTTTTGCCTACGTGGCGCTGATTCCGGCGGCGCTCAACTTTTTTATCAGCTACGGCGAAAATGTCGTGGAGCAGCTGTGGTCCATTGATCGCTACTTTGAATTTATTTTGCTGCTGCTGTTTAGTACGGGGTTGGCTTTTCAAGTACCGGTAGTGCAATTCTTGCTGGCGCTGCTGGGTATTGTTGATTCCCAGACAATGCTTAAGGGCTGGCGCTATGTGCTTTTGGGAGCGGCAGTCTTGGGCGCAGTGCTCACACCTTCCACCGATCCTGTCACCCAAAGCCTGCTCGGGGGCGCAGTGCTGTCTCTATACTTTGGTGGTATTGGCCTGGTAAAGCTATCAGGACGGTAATTATTAGAGCGATTATAAGCTAGGCATGCTGGCAGAGTGGGCCTTTGAGCCCTCGTGCAAGTTAATGGTGGAATTTCCGAGCGCCAGGAAGCGATCGCAGCTTTACGGAATGGCAGTTTGTAGGAGTGCTCGATGGGTGGTCGAATTGAGCGCTACTTTCCCTTCGCCAACTACCGCACCTGACGTTCGTGCAAGCGTCATCGACGGCAAATTCTTCACGACAAATTCTCCTATAAAATACTGTCGATAGTACCGCCCTGATCGCGCTTGAGTGTTCGTTCCATCAAGAGTTCATGGGTGCTACGCACGTCGCCGTCGGCCCCCGGGGTGCGCTGCGTAAAGACGCCATCCTCGCCCAGTTCCCAAGCCTGCCGGTTATCGGTCAGCATGATATCTAAAATATCTTTGAGTTCCTGCATAGCTTCGGGCTCAACGACCGGAGTCACTGCTTCAACTCGGCGATCGAGATTTCGAGGCATCCAGTCGGCGCTACCGATATAGATTTCTTCATCGCCATTATTAATAAAGTGAAAGATGCGAGCATGCTCCAAAAACCGCCCGATGATGCTAATCACGCGGATGCGATCGCTCACTCCCGGCACGCCAGGACGTAAACAGCAAATTCCACGCACAATTAAGTCAATTTCGACTCCCGCTTGAGACGCTCGATAAAGCGCCTGAATCATTTCGGCATCGACTAAGGAATTCATCTTGGCTACAATCCGGCCCTGCTGACCGGATTTCACGTGATTAATCTCGCGCTCAATCAGCTGCAACATGTCTTGTCGTAGGGTCAGTGGAGCAACTAGCAGATGACGGTAGTTGTTTTGGCGCGAATAGCCAGTCAAAAAGTTAAACAAGTCCGTCAGGTCGGCTCCCAAATCATCGCGAGCGCTCAAAATGCCTAAGTCTGTGTATAGCTTGGAAGTTTTAGGGTTATAGTTGCCAGTCCCGATGTGGACATAGCGACGAATGCGATCGCCCTCACGCCGCACCACCAACGTAGTTTTGGTATGGGTCTTCAGTCCCACGACACCATACACTACATGAACACCGGCGTCTTCCAGCTTGCGTGCCCAAATAATATTATTCTGCTCATCAAAGCGCGCTTTAATTTCCACCAGCGCTACCACCTGCTTGCCGTTCTCGGCAGCTTTAATCAGCGACTGTACGATGGGCGAATCCCCCGAGGTGCGATAAAGCGTCATCTTAATCGTCAATACATGGGGGTCGCGAGCTGCACTCTCCACAAACGCCTGTACCGATCCAGAAAATGATTCATAGGGATGATGCACCAGCAGGTCTTGCTTGCGAATAGCGCTGAAGATGCTTTCTTCGCTCCGCTCAACGCTTTTAAGTCGGGGCGGCGTTAATGCGGACCAGGGCTGGTCTTTTAACGCGGGCAGCGGCATCGACATAAAGAAGAAAAGGTCTTTGAGATCTAGCACGCCGGTCAGCTCATAGATATCCTCTTCAGCCACCCGCAGCTCCTGCATCAGATTTTCTAGCATGTCATCGGGCATTGATTCTTCAATTTCCAACCGACAGACAAACCCTTCTAAGCGGCGCTTGCTAATTTCCTCCTCCATGGCAACGAGCAGATCATCGGCTTCGTTTTCGCGCACCGGAAAATCAGCATCACGGGTAATACGAAACAGGTAATGACCCGACACTTCCATGCCTGGAAAAAGGAAGATGAGGTGATTAGCGATAATATTCTCTAAAGTACTACCGACCCAAACAGTATCTTCATCGACTAACTCTGGAGGCAGCCCAATAAAGCGAGGCAGATTGCTTGGTACTTTAATCCGGGCAAACTTCTGGATTTTTGTATCTGGATTTTTGACGGCGACCGCCAGGTTCAAGCTCAGATTTGACAGTCGCGGAAACGGGTGAGCAGGATCGACACTGAGGGGCGTCAAGACTGGAAAAATTTGACTTTCAAAATACTGCTTTAAATAGCTCTGCTGGTCAGCGTTGAGCTGCTCATAATCCAGTAAATAAATGCCATGTTCTTGCAGTTGAGGACGCAATTCAGTTTGAAAAAAGTCGTGCTGCTGCCGTAATTTGGGCCGCAAATGCGCTCGAATAGCGGCCATAACCTGCGTGGGGCTAAGACCATCAGCAGTTTTACGATCAATGCCAGCATTAATCTGATCCATCAGACCAGATATCCGTACCATAAAAAATTCATCCAGATTAGAACTAAAAATTGCCGTAAATTTAAGCCGTTCTAGGAAAGGCGTGCGGATATCGACCGCCTCATGCAACACACGGTCATTAAACTTCAGCCAGCTAAGCTCTCGGTTGAAATAATATTTTGGATCATTCAAGTCAACCGCTGGGGTTGCATCGATTGTCTGTGTCATCATGCTTACTCTGCTCTGCGCCAGACGCCATGCTGAACGTCGTTAGCTTTTATGCTAAATTCCACTACCTTAAAGATAGAAAGTAATCGACTGGTTAAGAATTGACGAGGTCACCATTATTCCAGGTTTAATTGCGACAAACTGCTGAGCGCGATCGTTTAGAAGACGCGCGTTCAGTGATAATGTGTTATGTGGCGCTGCAAACCTAAGGTTGTCTTTAGAAAGCGGCCAGTAAGCAGATCACAGAGATAGACGCAAGCATGGTCACCACTGCAGAGAAAACCAACGTCGGCTACATTGTTCAGATTGTCGGACCGGTCGTCGATGTGGGCTTCAAGGGCGGAAGCCTACCCGAAATTTATAATGCCTTAGAAATTAAGGGGACCAACCCCGCTGGACAAGAAGTATC
>JBCCJU010000173.1:0-11853 GCA_039027715.1 Cyanobacteria bacterium P01_C01_bin.120 | reverse complement strand
TCTTAAGCGCTTCGTCATACTCTTTCCAGTTGCGGATGCGATACTGCTTTTTGCTGGATTGCTCTGACATCAGGAGATTCAGCTTGAGGCTATTGCTTTCAGTATCGCACTTTATCCGGATTGTTTATGCAACAACGCCTTGGTGAAGGTGAAAGTAGCCGCGTATCGGTTCAAAAGCCGCGAGAAATCGTTGAGCGTGTTCTGGAGATTTGAAGCGCCCCATCCGCCTCTCTCGGGTCCGCGTCGAGCGATGTGAGTTCTCCGCTCGATTACTCAACCCTTTGTGTTGCCGATGTTCGACGCCTAGAATCAGTTCTTTCTTCGCGGCCCCGTAGCTTCTGAGCTTGTCAGTGACCATGACTCGAGGAGCAAAACCGGTAGGTTTCAGCAGTTTGCGAAAGAATTTCTTCGCCGCGCGTTGATCACGATGACGCTGCATGAGGATGTCGAGGACTTGACCCTCTGCATCCACGGCTCGCCATAGGTAATACTGCTGGCCTTTAATAGTGCTCACAACTTCGTCGAGATGCCGCTTGTCAGAAGGCTTGGGGCGACGGCGACGGATCTGGTTGGCATACTCCTGAGCAAACTTTTTGCACTATTTGTGGATTGCTTCATAGGTAATCTCAATGCTCTGATAGAGCATCATCTTCTCGATGTCGCGGTAGTTCAACGGAAACGTGTAGTAGAGCCAGACATAGTCATGAATGACCTCAATGGGAAAGCGGTGGTATTTGTAGCTGATGCTCATGAACTCACCCCTGATAGATGCTGAAAAAGGCTATCACGAAAGTTAAGTTGACAGTGCCGATACGATAGCGCTGGAGAGGGCGTCCCATCAGGTTGGAGTCGGATAGGTTGGCGAAGCGGATGGCAATGTCAATGTTGTCTTCGACGAGATCAACAAAGCGATCGCTGACATGCAATTCGATCTCAATCTCAGGATATTGCTGTACAAACTGGGGCAGGCGCGGCGCGAGAACGTGAGTGCTGTAAGCGGCAGGGAGGGAGATGCGCAGGCGTCCTCGGGGGCGATCTCACCCCTGGGTAATCAGCGATTCGGCTTCAGCGATGTCATTGAGCGCCTGCTGGGTGCGCTCGAAGTAGACCGCGCCCTCTTGGGTGAGGCGCAGGCTGCGGGTGGTGCGATGAAACAGCTTGACCGCGAGCCGCTGCTCCAGCCGTGAGACAGCCTTGCTGACAGCAGAGAGATTGATGTCCAAGACTTCGGCAGTGTGGGCGAAGCTGCCCAACTCGGCGGCTTTGCAAAAAAAATCGATGGTGCTGAGACGCTGGGTGGAAAGATTTGGCCATCGCGCCCAGGCTGCTATGACAGCCTCATTCTGTATTAGTAACAGGGAGTACATCACCCCCTCTACAAGAAATAAATATCTCTGAGTTTATCTTCCTCTTCAAGCAGTACTTTCAGAGTCTCTCTTTTCTCTAGCCAGAGGCTGAAGTGTTCCCCTAACTAACAATAAAAAAACAGGCTCAGTAAGCTGCTCCAAAACATCTAGCAACTATCTTTTTCAAGCAAGGTGCTATAAACAGGAGAAATATACCTTGGAAATGCTTCTCATAACCGCCCTCAAAGATACATTGCAAATCTACACTCCTTCTCTCGAAGCCTATGGTCCCAGCAATAAAGCCAATAAAGAATAAGTGGCAGAAAACATACAAATAAATCAATACGAAAATTATAAACGCTGCTACGCTAGCACGCCTTTGCATAGGAAGCATGGCTAAACTCGCAGCCAGACCTATCAATACTGGGTAGACATAGGAGCCCACGGGCCCATACATATCGAAATAATGCCAGCCATCTGACAAATTGGGACAAGTAAACCATTCTGCCCCAACTGAGGAAGAGAAGAGGATTATTCCAGTAACCATCAGTGCATAGCAGACTAAGCTACAAAGCTTGGCAATAGTTTGGGTCATGGTTTTTCCAATATCCTAGATAGTTTAAAAGCTGCCCTTAAGGAAAATCCATCCCCTTAAATAGAGTGTGATTATAGTGACTTGAGATAAGAGTGAGAAGCCATCAAGCATTGTGGCACCGATTGCTTGAGTTTCAGCACTCAGATGCCGGTGAGTCGCTTCATATCTGTCGCAGCGTTCTGATAGGAGGCTTTAGCTGCCGTGCGCCGTATTTATTTCCTTTCAATAGAAAATGACGCCAAATCGTCTGGTTGATTGAGGCCCTAGCGCTGAGTCTGCCCTTGCCGGTCTTGAGTTGCTGGCAGGTGAGAGAGCGATGCTCCTTCGGAGCGGCTACGCCAACGCGGTTGAGTGTGTGTCAAAGGTTCCACGGGTGACCTCTAGTGAATTAGCGGATTGGCTGCTGAGCGTAGTGGCGATCGCTTCCTAGCTACCAGAGAGCGATCGCCACCCATCGTCATTGACTGTTAAGGGCTTGATAGACATTGGGATAAGCGGTCAAAGCCTGCTTGATGTGTTGATTGAGCGGGTGTTTGCTCGGGGCCGCGAGCATTGCGCCAGGGGATGTCATAGAAGCTAGCGAAGGCTCTGAGCATGGCGGTCATCGCTGCCTGTGATGAGTCTGACTTCTGAAGGGATGGCATCATGGGTTTCGACGGGCGGTTCAGAGGCGCTGTCAGCGGTGTCTACCAGGGCCGGAGAGGCGTCAAGACATCGATCCGGGAGGTGATTATCGACTGGACGGTCTCAGCCCATTCCGCCTAATAGTAGGCTCCAAACGAGTGGCCTGCCTGCCGTGTGTAGAGAACGGCCAGAACGGCCATCCAAAAAGCCACCTGAGCCATGATCCAAAGGGTTTTGTAGAGATCTTGAGCCTTCTTTGATGTAACTGCTTGATAGGCCGCTCATGCCCCCTGACAGAGGGCATGAGCGGCGATCGAGTAGGGCTTAGCGAGGGTTGTGAAAAGCATGGGTAACATCCTCATCTTTCTGGGCAGTGACGAACTTCAGGAGATGACAGCGCTTTGGGAAGAGCATGTGTTGCAATTACCGGAACCCTCGAACCTAGCTGACCCGAAAGCGCAGATTCTACTGCTCCAGGCGACCCGTGGCTATCTCGGTGTGCTGAATCAAATCCTCTGTGAAGCGGCGATTCGGGCCTTGCAGCCTAACCAGAAACGCATCGAGTTGCCGTTGTTGAGACAAGTCGTGAAAGAAGGCTCACTCGCCACTAAATAGTGAGAGACGGCTCATGAAGCGAGTGACAACCTCCCTACAGTCCTCCGTCGAGCCTTGGCTGTTCCAGGTCGAGCCCTACCCGCAGGAAAGCTTTAGTCACTTCCTGGGACATTTTCGTCGCGCCAAATGCCTCAGTAGTGCTCATTTATCGGCCCTACTGAGAGAGCGAGCGCATGTGGTCGCTCATCGGGAAAGCCACTCTCGTCAGCGACGACCTAGCCTACTGCTCCTTCAGCACCTGGCTCAACTCACCGGCGTCAGCGTGAATCGGCTGCAAGCGATGTGGCGATCGCCAGCAAAAGCACTCTATTGTCCCACACGGTTATGACCTGACTGCTACGTTGAAGCCCCCTGACATCAACTCGGAGAGTTGCTCAATCGGGCACTGAACCGCTGCGGGGGCTGTGATGGTTTACTCTTACCCCGCCGGGGGGGCAATTGGGAGATCTACCTGCGTCTGTGAGCGTTGCAAAATCCGTTTCTCCATATCCTGAGCGGCGGCCGTTGCTAGTGCCTGCCAATTTTCCTGCGTCAGGATTTCAGCGAGCCTTTCGCGAAGCTGAAGCTGTGCTTGAGGATGTTCTACTCTAGTGCCTTGTTCGTGCGCTGCGATGAGTTCTTCAATCCAGCTTTCCTGAACTGCCGATGCCTGCTGAATGTGCTGAAACAGTAAGCTTTGCGCCTCTACATACACCGCTTCAAAACTGGCCCCCAGATCCCAGGATACGAGCCAATTACGCAGCACAGGTAACAACACAGACAAAGCCCTGACCTGTCGTTTTTGCTCCCTAAACGCTTCCGGCGTAACAGCTTTGAGCAGTTCCACGTAGCCTTGTAAGCCATTGCCTGCTTCCACATAGCCATCACCCTCTACGTCAGCATTCTGCTGGAGCCAGACCGGGTCATTGAGTTGCGCCATGATGTCACTATAGTGCTTAACCGGCTGAGTCGATAATTTTTCATCCATGTGTCTAACCGCTCACCGCTGCAAGATTCCGTACTCGAAGTATACCAATCCATCTTTATCCGGATCAGGCCCATAGCCAGGCATCCCCTGACGACGATAAAAGTTTTCTGCCTGCGGTAAAGAATGGAGACCCACCCGTCCCTCAAATCCCAACTCAACGCTTCGGTCACGAACGAATGCCATCAGTGTGCTACCGATGCCAGTGAAGAAGGGCGGGTCTTCCAGAGAGCGTCGGTTCCAGGGGGCAGTGGCCAGATATTCAACATAGACCAGCGGCTGACGTGTGGCGAGCGGCCCATCAACCTGGGAGCGATGCCACTGCGTTTCAATCAAAATGACCCCCTGGGCGAGTTCCTCGACCTCCACAACATAAGCTTCAAAACGAGCCTCATCGGTGGCTAGCCGTAGTTTGTAAGCCCAGTTCCATACCTTGTCAGGTTGCTGCAAAGTGAGCAGCATTCCTTTCCAGATCAATTCAATTTGAGCAAGATGCTCTTGGGACATCGTACGGATAAGTCCAGGAACGAGAGTTCTCGCTCCCGTTGTTACTTGGATTGGCAACGGCATAGCAGCATCCCATCTACGGACATCCCGTTATTGTAGGAACTGGCAGAATTACTGCGACCCACGCGATGAGAATAGTCACATCGCCACTGTTGTAAGCATTTGAGCTTGGATGGATAACCTTTCGGAGCGATGTTGGTGAGCTTGCTGCCTTGGTCTCTTGAGAAGAGTTCAGTCGAGAGGTGATCGCTCTCATAGATGTGCTCACAGTCGGCGGGCCAATCATCTCAGGAGTGCTCATTTAGCCGCGATGCTGGGAGCGCGATTACATGTGGTCTCTTACTGGGAAAGTCCCTCTCGTCAGCGGCGACTCAGCCCGCTACTCCTTCAGCACCTGGCTCAACTTACAGGCGTCAGTGTGAATCGGCTGCAAGGGATGTAGCGATCGCCAGCAAAAGCACTCTATTGGCCCACACGGTTGTGTTCTGACTGCTACGCTGAAGCCTGCTGTCATCAACTTACCTGGCAACTGGCCGACCAACCCCATTGTTCAGTCCATTGCCTAGTTATTGGGCAACCGGCCAGTGTGATCGCTGTCAGCTATCCTTCGCTAGTGCGGTGCCTGGACGTACTCTAAGAGCTGGGCTCTCCAATTAGGCACCATGCTTCCAGTTCAGCCATCAAATTACTTCGAGTAGATTCATCGAGGATGGCCTGACGCAAGGCATTTTGAGTCCAGCGCTTGAGCTGTCTGATCGTGACCTGTCGCTCTGTGATTAATCGGGACAATTCACCGCTGAGATTCACGCCAAAGAAGGTTGGATCATCGGAATTTACGGTTACCAGCACCCCTAAGTCATCAAGGGCCAACAAGGGATGATCGTTGTAGGAAGAAACATTTCTCAGTCGTTCGTTAGAGGTAGGACACATTTCGAGGGTGACCTGGCGTTCTCGCAACAGCGCGACCACTTCAGGGTTGCGCATGGCCGAGGTGCCGTGGCCAATTTGGGTGATGCCTAACGTTTCGACCGCACCCGTCATCTCACCGGCGTGGATCTTGAGTCGTTTACCCGCCTCTTGGCCCAATTCCAAAGCGGGGCGAAACGGCTCTGCCGGATAGCCGACTTCATCACCCAAAAGGTCAAATCCGGCCACACTGGCTCGCGTTCGAGTTTGCTGCACCCAGTAAACAGCTTCCTCAACGCTATGGGTCCTCATGAGGCCCACGAAGATACGGATGATGCACTTTTGCAGGCGTGCGCGTTCAATTTCGGCTTCTAAAGTGTTCCAAAAATGCTCTAGAGAAGCGCCATGTTGCTCTACCAAGGCAGGGACACACACTACTTCGGCGTAGCGGATGTTCTGCTGCAATAAGCTATCGACGACATCCTGAATCAGTTCGGCATAGCCGTTAGGGGTTTGCAGCCAGGGATGGATGTATTGCTTAAAGAGTGCTTGAAAGGCTGAGAAATGTGTGAATCGGAAATCTGAGGCATACCAGGGCGGAGTTGTCGGGAGTTCTACTCCGTAATGCTGGAAGTGCGCTGAGCGCAGGGTAGACCAACGTGGCGCACCCTCTAAATGAAGATGTAGCTCGGCCTTCGGCATTGTCTCAAGATCAATCATAGAAAAGGGGTTCTGTCCGTGGTGAGAAAGAGTTGTCTTCTATTGTGGGTTGTTGACCGCGACAGCCGAGCGTTGGTTGAAGACGTGTTTGGTACTTTTGTATGCCTTTCCAGGATAAGCTAAGAACGGTGGTGGGAAGAGAGGTCAGTGATGCAAACCGATAGCCTGTTCTATGCGCTGTTTCAGTCGGTGCCGTCCTTGCTGTTTGAATTGCTAGAGCGCGACTCCGCCGCCGCCGCCGGCTATCAATTTGCTTCGGTGGAGCTGAAGCAGACCGCGTTTCGCATCGATGGGGTATTCCGGCTTTCAGCGTGACCCGCAACTGTACCGTCGGTTGCTGTCTGCACAATCACCCCAACATCGGCACCCAAATGACATTAACTTCGGCACCTGAATGACGCCAACTTCGGCACCTGAATGACCTCAACTTCGGCAGGTCGTGTCTAGCCCTGAGGAAGTGCTTATACCCTGCGCTCAATCTAGCGTCAGGGAGCAGCACACCAATGGGTCGAAGTGGTCAAGGAGCCAAATTGCCGATGGTGAAATTTCGAGAAATTATCCGCCTGCATGAGTTGGGGTATAACCAGAGCGAAATTGCGCTGAGTTGCGGTGTTGCCCGTTCCACGGTGCAGAACTATATCCGACGGGCGAATGGTAAAGGCCTGCGCTATGCCGAGTTATGCCAACTCAGTGATAGCGAAGCCCAAGCCCAACTGGGTAAAGGCAAACCGCCTCCAGCTAATCAACCGGTGATTGACTTTGCCACCGTGCATCGTGAGTTGCAAGGCAAAGGTGTGACGCTGGCGCTGGTGTGGCAAGAAGGGCTAGACCAGCAGCGTTGGAGTCTGAGCTACGGTCACTTCTGCCGTCGCTATCGTCAATGGAGCCAGCAGCAAAACCTCTCGATGCGTCAGCGGCATCCGGGTGGCGAGAAGTTGTTTGTCGATTACTGTGGTCAGACGATGAGCGTCCACGACCCCGTGAGCGGCGAAGCGCAGACGGTGCAAATCTTTGTGGCCTGCTTGGGAGCAAGTAACTACACCTTTGCCGAAGCGACGCCGACGCAAACCTTACCACACTGGATTGGCTCCCATGAGCGGGCTTTGGCCTTCCTCGGGGGCGTGCCCAAAGCCATCGTTCCCGACAACCTGAAATCTGGCGTCACAGATCCTTGTCGCTATGAACCCGGCGTCAATCAGAGCTATCAAGCCTTTGCCGAGCACTATCAAGTCGCCATTCTGCCCGCTCGCGCCAAGAAACCTCGTGATAAGGCCAAAGTGGAAAAAGCGGTTCAAGAAGTCGAGCGTCAGATTCTTGCCCCGCTGCGGCATCAGCGCTTCACCAGTTTCACGGACCTCAATACCGCCATTCAAGCGCGCCTAGAGAAGCTGAATCAGCGGGTGATGAAAACCTATGGCTGCTCCCGTCGTGCCCTGTTCGAGCAAGTTGACCAACCGGCCTTACAGCCCTTACCCGTGCGCCCCTTTGTCTTTGCTCGCTGGAAGTCGGCCAAGGTGAATTTGGATTACCACCTGGAAGTCGATAAACACTACTACTCCGTGCCCTACTGGTTTGTGCGCCGTGAGGTCAGCGTCAAAATCAGCGAAAGCTTGGTGGAAGTATTCTATGACCATCGCCGTATCGCCGTTCATCCGCGCTCAGGTGCCCCCTATCGTCATACGACGTTGCCGGAGCATATGCCGCCCGAGCACTGGGCTTACAAGCGCCAGTCAAAAGAGATGTTTCTCGCCTGGGCGCAGCAAGTGGGTCCCCACACTCACTGTCAGGTGACGGCCATCTTTGACGCGAAAGCCCATGAAGAACAAGCCTTTCGTACCCTCAAAGGCTTGCAATCTCTAGCGACTTGCTATGGCAGCCAGCGGTTAGAAGATGCCTGTCGGCGCGCCAACACCTTTCATCTGGTGGGCTATCGACGGCTCAAAGCGATTCTCAAGGCCCAACTGGATCGGCCCCCGCAGCTCGTAGAGGTGCCCCAATCACCCTCCGCGCAGCACGACAACGTACGCGGCGCTGATTACTACCACTGATCTACTATCGGAGTTTTTTAGATGCAACAGACCTTAGAACAGTTGAAAACCCTGCGGCTTATCGGATTGCTCGAAGCTTGGCAAGAGCAGCAGGGACAACCGACTTATCATGACCTCACCTTTGATGAACGCTTTGCCCTGCTCGTGGAACGGGAGTACCTCAGGCGACAGCACCAAAGACTGCAACGACGACTCAAGCAGGCGCAGCTCTCGACGCCAGCGACTCTGGAGGCAGTCGATTTCCATGTGCCGCGTGGCTTGAGGAAAACTCAGTTCCTGGAATGGGCGCAGGGCCAATGGTTGGGCCAGCACCTCAACCTCATCTTCATGGGGCCGACTGGGGTGGGCAAGACCTTCTTGGCTTGTGTGTTGGCCGACCATCTTTGCAAGCAAGGCCATACCGTACGCTATTTCAAAACGGCTGAACTCCTCTCAGAATTGAAGTTCGCCAAGGTTGACGGCTCGTTCCCCAAACTGCGTAAACAACTGGCAGCCTTTGACCTCATCATTCTCGATGAATGGCTCCGCGATGCCCTCGCGGCCAATGATGCTCGGGAAATCCTTGATTTTTTGGATGACCGCTATCGGCGCTCCTCTTGTCTACTGGCCACGCAGTTCCCCGTGAACCAATGGCATCCCCAAATCCAAGACCCGACGTTAGCTGATGCCATTCTTGACCGCTTGGTGCATGACTCCCTACGGCTCGCTTTCAAAGGCGAGTCCATGCGCAAGCTCACCAGTCCGCTCAAGAATGAACCTGAGATGATTAACGAGGAAAACGCCATGACTTAGAAATGCCGATCGCCGTTGTCGTCAACTGACGACATAATGAAATTGACCTGCCCGACGACAGCATAATTCCTTCAGGTTTTCAGGGCGTGCCGAAGTTGATGCCACTCGGTGCCGAAGTTAGATGAATACGCACTGTCCGAGGTACTGTTGTATCTGCGGCAAAATCCGGCAGTGCAAGACTGGCGAGCAGTGGTGCTGTATCCTGACTCCAGCATTGAAGTGGTAGAAGAGGCGTTGGTGGAATTCTTAGAGACGACCCGTGTGCAGGTCATCTACCTAGATCAGTTAGGAGCGATCGCGGAGCTGTCACCGGGATTAGGGATGTTGCGGTTGCTAGTAGAGCCTGCCGAAACTGTGCCTGAAGCGGCGCGAGGACTGATTGAGCGGGTGCAGCAGTCAGCGTGTCCGGCGACAGCTCCGGCGCGGCTTGTAGAATTAATTGAGACGCTCGTTGTGTACAAGTTTCCGCGCCGATCGCGGGAGGAGATAGCTGCGATGTTGGGCCTGAGTGAGCTAAAAGAGACTCGTGTGTATCAAGAGACCCGGGAAGAGGCCCTGAGCTATTCTTTATCCGCATTTTTGCAACAATTCCAAAGTCACTAAAAGCTATTGACAGCAATAGTTTGAGCGTTTTCCAAGAAAATCACGATAGGTATCAGCCGTGGTTTCGGCGAAGTTTGGTAACGAACTGACGAAGTTGGTTAAAGTTGAAATGATTTAGTTAAAGTTGATTGAAGCTAAGTAAGCTCCGACTAAAACGTTCGGAATGCTGATGGTGCAAAGGATTGAGCGACTTCCTGATACAAAACCATAAAGAAGCGAGAGTGTTTGCTCATCGAGACCGAGCAGGCTGTTGCCTGTGGTGCTCGCCCCAGCGGTGCCACCGACCGATAAGGATGTCCAAAAATAGATATAAAATTCTAATTGTCGTGACATTTTGGATCAAAAACGACACTCAGCTTGGATACGATAAGATATAGAAAGATATAGAAGTTCATAAGCTGTTATTCATCAAGGGTTTCAGGATTTGTCAGCCGCGCTAAGCTCATGACTAAACAATTCAAAATGCAAAATTAAGAATGCAAAATTGAGAAACCAGAAGTATACCGAAGCCAGCCCCAATAACCGAGCGGACGTTTGAGTTTGCGGTGCGAGTCATAAAGCTGTGCCAAGTGCTGGATGAACAACCTGGAGCAGGGCGGACGTTGTCGAGGCAATTGATCCGCTCTGGGACATCAATTGGCGCGAATGTGGAGGAAGCCCAGTCAGGACAAAGCCGCGCCGACTTCGTGAGCAAACTGCAGATCGCGCTGAAGGAAGCGAGAGAAACCCGCTATTGGTTGAGATTGTTAGTCGCCACGCAGCTCATTTCTGAAAGCCGCCTTACCCCCTTGCTGCAAGAAAGTGAAGAACTGATCAAAATTCTGGCCAGCATTGTTGTCCAAACGAAGCGAAAACAGGAATGATCGGACATTTTGAATTCTGCATTTTGAATTTTGAATTTTGAATTGTTTTTGACTTGGCAACTGTTGCGAGCCTCCGGTGGGTAAACGGGGGCTATCTGAACCGAACGTCGGCGTCAAATGTTAAAAAATGTGCGATCAAAGGACAAAGGGAAAAAGCCGTTCTCATGAGCCCCTGAAACTCAACAAAACTAAACAATCTGAGGTGTTTCTAATCCGAAGTCGTCATGAGTACGATTCGGAAAAATGCGGTTGCGGAGCGCGAAGTGACTCATTTTGTCCTGACTTTCTTATCTAATTGCGGTCGCTTTCCATACTCTTTCTTTCCTCTTCTGTATTCTTTTTAACTCTATTCTTTTCTCATACTTATCTTTGTTTACGATAATCTAGGTATAGATAAGGATTAACTGTGATGGAGGGCTCAGGATTAACGAATCACCGGAGTCGTGGATGACACCATTGACGCGGTGAGCAGTTAGGAGAGAGCGATCGCGCAGCCGTACTAAGTGCCACGCTATTGGGCCGGGATGAGTTAGTGCCACGCTATTTGACCGCTGGTAGGAAAGGTGGAATCCAGTGATGGTCCCGACGGTTCTACTGAACAGTTAACGGGGCGAGAGTTCTAGTCATTCGGGTCAGAATAATGCTTGAACCCATCCTGAAAGGGAGCGCGATCGCAACTGCATGGGTGCAAAGACCTGTTTGAGAGGGCAACGGTGGCGATGGCTTGGCCATCTGGCTTCCGGAGGGTGATTCGGCAGCGCTCACCTGGGTAGTGTAGCGAGCGAGGGTCTTCCCCAGGGTGCCTCAAAGCCGTTTTCAGGTGGTGATAGATATGTGTGCTCCGTGTCCTGGTGCGGCTAGCGGAGGCCGGACTAACGTCTTACTGAGAGGCAGGAAGATAGCCTGATCGCGCCGAAGCCATGCCCGATCTTTGGGAAGTCGTCTTGGAGTGCCTCTTGGAGTGCCTCGGTATTGACTGCTGGCGGGGATGAACCCGGTTGTTAACCATCGTCCCAGGTGTGTGCCTGAGAGTCGCTGAGGAGGAGTAATCGGCCAATGGTGTTGCCCCCTCAGTGGTTAACCGCGACAGCCGAGCGTTGGTTGAAAACTTGTGGGGCAATTGGGAATGCTGGTACATTTATACGCCTAGTCAAGATAAGCTAAGGATGGTCTTGTGAGGGGCGAACGCGGATGCAAACCGATAGCTTGTTCTATGCGTTGTTTCAGTCGTTGCCGTCGTTGCTGTTAGAGCTGTTAGAGCGTGACCCAG
>JBCCJU010000172.1:0-11973 GCA_039027715.1 Cyanobacteria bacterium P01_C01_bin.120 | reverse complement strand
TGACGGCCTTTGCCGCTGCCGGTGCCGTCGCCGAGGAACCAACCGCGCCGAAACTGCACGGCGTTCGGGTCGCCACTGCTGGCAACCTCAATCTTGTCAAAGGTCTCATCAACTTTGTAGAAGCCGCCAAGCAGTTGGCTGTGGGCCTCGCCTGCATAGACGACGCTTTCGAGCTGAGCTTCTGAGAGCAGGCCCTCAACGACCGCTTTCGGCAGCTTAGGCCTATAACTGGACATCGGTGGCCGCACGGCGGAAAGAGCGACCGATTCACAGAGCGTTGTGGGATGTTTCTGCGCTCCTTTGATGGCAATCCGCTGAGGTTGGTAGACCTCGTATAGCACCGCCTGGGTCTGCGTTGTCGCCGGGGGGACTTCGACATAGGCAACGTCGATCACGTCATCCCAGAACGGTCCAGGATTCGTCGCGGTGGGTTGTGGCTCCGATTTCGGTTGAGCTTTGGCCTTCGCCTGGGCTGCTTTGGGCTGCGCTGGCTGAATTGCCGTGGCAGGTTTAGCCGCTTTGGGCTGAACAGGTTGCACCTCACTGCGGGGAGGCAATGACCGGAGTAGATGAGCGACTTTTGCTAACTCCAGGGATCTCACCCTGGCCGTCTTGCCCTCAATCTGAGTAATGGCCCACTCGGTTCCCAAATCCAAAGAGATGGGAGTTCCTTGAGGCGTAATCTTGTCGATCACCGTCAGGCGAGTGTCCATCATGGTCCCATGTTTGGCGTATGCCTCTCCTGCCACGTTGACGGTCGCTCTTACGCAGACCTGATTCTCCAGACCAGAGAACGCGGTTCTCCAGAACTTAGAGTCAGGCTCGAACCACTGACCGGAAATTAGTACCAGGCGGCCACCCGGCACCAACCGCAGAAACCCAGAGCGGACGTGCTTGCCAGTCGCAGCAGCATTACGACGATCTTGACGAGGCGACGCACTAAATGGCGGGTTCATTACCACCACTGAGGGCTGTACTGCCTCTGGTAGGTGGTCGTGGAGGTGCTCAGCATTGAACTGGTAGGTCGCCGCTTTCGGAAACAAGCTACAGAGCAGTTCATAGCGACTGTCCGCCAACTCATTGAGCACGACATTCGCCCCGCGCACCTTACAGAACTGGGCTAAGATACCCGTCCCGGCTGAGGGTTCTAGAACCACGTCATTAGAGCCGACCCGCGCACAATGGGAAGCGACGTACCCCAATTGCAGCGGGGTCGAAAACTGCTGCCGGGCGATCGCCTCTTCAGTGCGACGGGTCTGAGTGAGGCCCAGCGCTTGCAATCGCGCAAACTCTTGTAGTGCTGCGATCGCTGAGATGTTCCGAGACTTCATCTGCTCCGTAAAGTAGGGCAGCATGAATACCAGAGCCGATTCTTGCAGGTCGTAGACCTCTTTCCATGACCACAGGCCCTCGGCATCGGAACCGCCAAAGGCTTCTTGCATAAGCTTTCTAGCGTGACTGCGGTGAAGCTTGCAGTTGCGCCAGAAGATACGGCCCAACCCCTTGATGATTTCGAGTAGTTGATTGTTTTCAGGCGCATCATGAGTCGGATGCGCTTCGATAGTTTGCTGTAACATAGCTTTTCGCCTGATTTAGGGTCGCCCCTGCACGGCGATAGCCAAAAAAAGAAGCAGCCGTCCGTGAAGACGACTGCTCAAGAAGGTGTCGGTTTATTCGTCTGTAATAGTCGCCCAATAGTCAGCGATCGCGTGAGCTACTGCGACAAATGCTGGTCGCGTCCAGAGGGCGAGGCAGTCTGCGGGTAAGCGTTACAGCCGCTTATAAGCAAAGACCGAATGGCGAGGCTCCATCAAGCCCAGTTCGCGAAGCACTCGATGGAGGCGATCGCGCTGCTGAAAAGACAGACCCAGTATCTCATCGGAAAGCGAAGCTAACCATCGCCCCTGCTGAAAGCCCTAGCCGCCGCCAATCTCCATTAGCGTCAGCTCTGACCCTGTCCAGGGATTATGCTTTGCGCCACTTGTAATGTCGCCGCCGCTGGCGAGGACGCGAATCGTACAGGACAGGCGCGTATTATTGATCGCGTAGGCCCAATGGCACGAAAATCCCGCAATCGCCTGTTTGATTTTGCCTGCTCGGTGTGAAGAGTATTCGCGTGGGATCTTCCAACAGCATGGCTTGTGTATAGCCGCCCGATAGCTACGCTGCGTTTTTGCCCGTGATGGGGGTGATAATCATTTAATCTCTTGAAACCGAGGCAGTCCAACGAAAAGATTAGTGGCGGTGGAGCGTAGCCGTCCGCTGCATCACTTGGTTATGGGACCTTCGCAGTTGAGGCTACCCAGAAATCGCCGCCAATAGATTTTGCGATCTACAATTTTTTTAGCATCTCGACCGTACCCGGTGGACCGCTTACCTCAAGTGTTATTGGACCAACGCCCTTTTCAGTGCAAAGCCGGAAACTAAGGAAACTACAGCAGACACGCTCCTTTTCGATCAATGCCGCCAATTCAGTCACGAGATTGGCCTGGTGTGCGAACCGGAAGCTGAGACCATTGGGGATGGCATCAACTTTCTCTGCACGATGGAATAGACCAGGAATCAGCTGATTGCGCTGAGCGTTCAGTTCATTCGCGGAAAGGCTACAGGAAAAGCTACCATCTATTTCGTCATTTGGTTGGCGAGATTCGTTCATGAGTCGCTCTCCAGAGTCGGCATATGCGAAAGGTGATAAAAAATTGAAGGATTCCCAAAATCAACTAAAGGTCACAGTACCGACTTTTTTCTGCATAACGTCCGCAATCACCGGGCCGCGACGAGTGATTGTCCATTTGAATACGACCGGCTTCGCGGCTCCGGTGCATTGCATTGTTATCCGACGGTTAGCCATCGGTGAAGTTCAGTTTTACTGATGCCCCATCAGGCAAGTCCTTGATTTGTCGATGAATGTCGCCGCAGAACCGAATACGTTCATCCAAAGTGTTTGTGCCGATGTTTGAAACGGCGAATTCACCACCGAGTACGGTTGGGATTTTGAAGTGATAGCAGCGGCCCGGCGTAAGCTCCCCATTTATCGTTGCAAGTTGGTCTACAAGTTTCGCGTACAGAAGCACGTCAGCATCGTCGTCATCTCCGAGCGCTGCGCGTATTGAAGCTTGAACATCGCAATACCGATCAAACGTACCATTTTCAAGATCGAGCAGTCCAACGTCGGAGTCGGTCAAGAGGAATAAGTCACCAAAGTAGGTTGCGTGTTGAGGCGTGCAATTCGCGGGAAGTAGCCAACACCATTCGGCGAGCGCGGAGGTCCAGTCGATTGAGGGTAGCGGCAACAAGTAATCAGCCGGGTTCATGATTTTAGCGGGATAACGTTGAACGTCACCGGCTGTAGGTATCCTATCGTGAAAAACAGATCCTGAACAAAGCAGTCCGAGTGCACGCAAATGTTAGGCAGTCAACGATCCGTTGACCTCTGCCATCATCACCAGATCCCGTTGCGGATCGCTACCGAATTGAAATGTATGCTCGCAATATGCCTCCATTCAGATCCATCAGCTGCTTCGGATGAGCCGGTAACGGATAAAATGCTGGTCTTGGATCACAATTTCGCCATCTTCGCGGAAGCCAAGCCGCCGCAGCGCTGAGACCCTTGTCCTACTTGGGGGTAACAAGGCGGTAACGGAGTCAACGCAGAGTTCTTCGAATGCGTATGTCAAAATCCTCCGGTAGAGAGTAGGGCCTGCTCCCCAGTACTTTTGATTGAGGACGAGCCCCACGTCTATATCGTCGCCCTCCAGTTGAAGGCCACCCCAGCCGACAAACTCGTCATCCAGCACAAAAGCCCAAGGTCCAAAGCCTTTCTCCTCCCACATTCGTTCCTTGTTAGCGACAAAGCGATCGCACTCGACATCTCCGAACTCATCCTGAGCCAGTGGCAGGTGCCGACGGACTGCGGGATCGTTCATCAAGTCAATGATTGCGGCCGGGGGAATCTTAGTCAGCCGCGTGAACACGATTCTATCGTAGTCGGTGGCTTCCATAGCGGAGGAGGTTGAATAAGAGACTGCGGCAGACTCGCTGGCTAACGCCAACAGCAAGCGCGCGAGGTACGAGCGTCGCCTTGCCTGTGTTTGTTATGTGTTTTACTCACATGTAACAGAATAAATTTAGCTTGTTCCCATCTAGGTCGCGAAAGTAACCGCCGTAGAAACTTTTTCCTCTTGGTCCCGGGTCTCCTTCATTAGTAGCTCCGAGTTCAAGTGCTTTTGCATGCAAAATATCAATAGCTTCTGGATTTTCAGCCGATAATGCAACCATTACTCCATTACCAACTGTGGCTTCGTTTTTATCATATGGTTTTGTAACCATGAATAATGTGCTCCCTTCTCCAAACCCCCAAGCCGCCAATTCATCCGTCTTATATGCTCTAGTTGCTCCGATACCACTCAGCAAACCATCGTAAAAAGCCGTAGCACACTCTAAGTCATTTGTTCCAATTGTTAAATAACCAATCATATCTATCCTTTTGTGAAATTTGTGACTAACACATAACGGTGAAGCTGAGCAGCGGTCAATATTTTCGTGCCAATACCCAGATTTTGTAATCCGTCCGCTCCTGCGTAGTGTTAGGCAGCTGGAGAGAATTCGCCTTACGAGTTGTTATCGTCAAGTCCCATAGTGATGATTACTTTTCCTTTGGCATGCCCCGCCCCAAGATATTGCAGGGCATGTGATGTTGCCCTTAACGGATAACATCGATCAATTACGGGTATGACTTTGCCAGATTCAAGCAGCTCTCCAATAATAGACAGGTTCTTTTGCTTTACTTGCGCTATCCCCATGAAGGAGAGGTGCTGACGTCCAACTTTCGATAGTATGGGTCCCACAAGCGCTGCCTGAATAATTTGAGCCAGATCTCCTCCAGCTGCGACACAGATGCCCGTAGGACTCAATGCCCTACGATAATCAAAAATCGAGTGATAACCGTTGACAGCAAAAATCAAGTCAAACTGCCGCCCATTTGTCGTGAAATCTTCTTGCGTGTAGTCGATAACGTAGTCTGCCCCCATTGAGTGAGCGATATCCAGGTTTTGGCTGCTACAGACGGCCGTTACTATGGCCTCGAAGGATTTGGCTATCTGCACGGCGAACGTCCCTACGCCACCAGAGGCTCCATTGATGAGAACCTTTTGACCTGGCTGGATTCGGCCTTTATCGTGAAGTCCTTGTAGCGCTGTTAAGGCTGCTACAGGGGTGGAGGCAGCAGACTCAAACGACACATTGGCCGGTTTCCGTACCAACTCATGTTCATCAGCACACACATAATCTGCAAATGAACCTTTGGCTATGCCGAAAACTTCATCCCCTGGCTGAAACTGGGTTACGCGATCGCCTACAGCTTCAACCCGACCGGCCACGTCTAATCCAAGTGAAGTCTCTTGGGGTTTGGAAAGTGTACCGTTCGTTAAACGAATCACCGGAGGACCGGTTAGATGATACCAGTCCAAGATGTTGACAGATGCCGCATGAACCTTTAGTAAAACTTGATTATCCCTGGGTAACGGTTTCTCGGTCTCTATGAGTTCAATGACGTCTGGGGAACCATATTTTGTGTATACAATCTTTTTCATTTAGATGACCTTCTGTTCAAGATTTACACCCTTAATCAACAGCGACAAACAGAGCGTTGCCTCTCCCAAAAAACATGGAATAAAGATATAAGGGGACAAACCAACAGCGAATTCAGGGACTAGAAAGTTGGCGAAACTATTAATCAGGTAACATGCTCCCCCTATTGCCAAAAGCAGACCTATTATTCGAGGAAGAACACCTAATCGGAAAATCAAATAACCAGCCAGAAGACAAAAGCAGCCAAAAAATGCAAGACTCAGATTAAACCCAATCTCATGTAGCAGGAAGTGCATATAAGCCGTAGCTTGAAACTGTTGCTCGGTCATTATGGCAGCACTCTGCAAAAGGATTAGAGGGACAAAATTATTGAGTAAACTGACACCCTCAATAGTCGCTGCTACTAATATAAAAAGCATCACCAGTCGGGCAAGACTCTTGTTGGCTAATTCGAACAGGTCGTAAAAGATGACTGCTAGGGGAATATTACAAAGAACTATGATGATGTGAACTCCGAGCCCGAATCGATAGAGCGATTCGTTTGTCAGAATGTTATTTACCGTAGCTACTGAATCACCATGTTCGACAATCGTGGCAGGAACATAGCCCGCACCGAAGAGTCCTCCAATGATAATAATTAAGTACAAGACGCCACCCATTCTTGCTTTGAATGGCAACGAAGCTTCAATCTGTCCTTGCATTATTCCATTCCTGTTGTGAGTGTTTATCACTGACACAAGAAGCTTACGGGCAAGACGATATGAGGGTCATACCACTCAGGTATTATTCAAGGAGTAATTACCCATCGATCAAGGGAATTAGGTGATAGGAAAACTGATGATTACGTTGAGGAAAAAATACCCAAAGTACGGGCTTTCGCGACGGCATCGGCCCGATGATGGGCGCCAAGTTTGCCGTAAATATTTCGAGTATGCACTTTCACTGTATTCACCGAAAGGAAGAGTGCCGTTGCAATTTCCTGATTGGTTTGACCATCTGCTATCAGGTGAAGCACTTCGATTTCTCGCTTGCTCAATGGTTCGAGCAACCCGGCTGCTTGAGGTTGTGTTTTTAACGATTTTTGGGGTTCTAATTCGTTGAGGGGAAACGAAGTTAACACGCGCTGTACATAATTAGAATTAGGTGTTACCTTGCGAGCAAGGGTCTCATAGAGTAAACGCGCCATGGGCTGGCCTTCATTTACAAAGATACGGAGATAGCCCTCAGTTTCTGCTAGTGTGAGGGCGCGTTCCAAAAACTGGATGGCAGCAGAAATATTGCCTTGTGCTTCATTGATGATTGCTTGCAAGATGAGGAGCTCAATCATGCTGCCTGACCTGCCACCTGCTTCTGCTGCTGAGTATAGTTGCGTCAGCAGTTTCATTGCTTTTTGAAAGGTCGCGTCTGTTTGGTCACGTCTGTACTGAACAATGAGTACTCTAGCGAATGTGATGTACTCGAATTCTTGCAAATAGTTGAGCTCATTATCAATAGACAGGCCTTGCTCACGTACCCAACTAAGGGCTTCTGCCAGCCTGCCTTGTCGGAGCCATACCCGCGTTTTCAAGGCGGCTACAGGGCAAAGATTGGGAACAGGACTTCTACGATAGAGTTGTCCCGCGTCTTCGAGTAACTTGAGGGCATCATCCAGTTCTCCCTGCTCGACCTTTAATTGAGCCTGAAAAAGATACAAGCCATAGGGCCATTCCGGTAATGCTGCTCGTTTGTCGAGTGTCTCGCATTTCTGCAGGTGCTGTTTAGCAGCTTCCTCGTGGCCCTGTTCATGATAAAGCTGGCTCAACCCGAGATGTAAGTCAGTTGTGCCCGGCAATACTGGCTCGCCTTGTGCTGTTGCAAAGAGTAGGGCCTCTTGATAGAGATGAACTGCGTCAAAAAGACGCCCCTGGGCAATCTTAATACCAGCCAGTGTATAGGCCCCACTGATGGCAAAAAGGAGATGTCCTGTCGTCCGCAAGCGTGCGATCGCATCGGACATATACTGAACGGCCATCGCCAAATCCCCATCCCTCCAATAAGCCAGACCCAGCAGAGAGCTTGCGAGGCCAGCGATATAATGGTTCGTCTCAGATAGGAGGTTGAGTGTTTGCCGGGCATGTTTGATAGTGCCAGCATTATCGCTGAGTGCCTGAGCATGAAAAGCCCAAGCAACGCCTAATAACCCTTGCTGCGAACGGAATGTTTTCTCATCCTGGCTGTTGGGCGAAGTCTCCAGAGAATCACGGGTGTTTACTGTCAGTTCCAATAAACGATCGGCGTCCTTCAGTCGGCTCTCTGCAGCCTGCAACTGACCTGAGAAAAGCAATTCCCAGGCAAGGCCAATACTGAGCGTAGTCCGGGTTCGGACTAACTCGTTTGGCAGTGTCTTTACCCATTCTGTCCAGGTTGCATTCTGATAATAGGATCCACTATTAGCTGACCATTCCAGTTCGATTAGATCCGCCGCGCGCTCGAAATGTCGGGCGGCGAGAGCGTGGTGGATCGCATTGGGCCGCAAATTATTCTGCTCGTACCATGCACATGCTCTTAGATGTAGCTCAGCTACATAGTCGGGGTGCTGCCCCTGAGTTAAGCGTACTTGCAGCGCATCGGCAAGAAGATGATGGTAGCGATACCACTCGCGTTTGTCATCAAGCGGAACCAGCAGCAGATTTGCGCGTTCTAGATACTCTAAGATTGCTTGGCCTGGGGTAGAAGCTTGGGGCAGAACAGCATTACAAAGAGAGCCACATAGGCGATCAAGAATAGATGTGGCTAATAGGAAGTTCTGGATACTTTCGGGCTGTTGTTCTAAAACTTCTTCAACTAGATAATCCAGTACAAAATAATGACTACCGGAGAAAGATTTGATAAAAGTGGCCGTGTCTTGGTGTCCTTGTAAGGATATCGCTGCCAATTGCAGGCCAGTAATCCAACCTTCAGTGCGATTTTCAAGTGCGGTAATCGCTTCTACAGAAAGATTGAGATCCATCACCTGGTTCAGAAATTCAGCCGTTTCGACTTGGGTAAAGCGCAAATCGGGGGCACGCAGTTCGGTCAACTGACCCCGCGCGCGCAGCCGTGCTAGGGGCAGCGGTGGGTCTTCGCGGGTGGCAATAACAAGGTGCATAGAAGATGGCGGCAGGTGCTGGACTAAAAACTCCAGTGCCTGATCCACGGGTTCGGATGCAATGCGGTGGTAGTCATCAAGGACGAGGATGACGTTTTCGGAAACGGCCGTAATTTCATTGATCAACGTCGTTAGCAGCGAATTGAGTGGGGGCGGTTGGGGTGATTTCAATGCTCTTAAAACCCCCTCACCGAGTTGAGTTTCCCCCTCAACCTTGCATAAGGTGAGCGTTTGCAAGGCAGATACAACGTAAACCAGAAAGCGAGTTGGATCATTATGCTCCTCATCTAGTGATAGCCATGCCACCGGCTGTTCACAGACGGCAATCCATTCGCTGAGTAAAGTTGTTTTGCCAAAACCAGCAGCGGCAGAAATGAGGGTTAGCTTGCGGTGTAGCCTCGCATTCAGTCGTTCAATAAGGCGTGGACGCACCACAGCGTTGGGTCGTGGTGGAGGGATATACAGTTTGCTGGTTAAAATTGGCCTGTACATCCTTAAATCATAAAACACTTAAAAACAGCTTCCAGTTTTGCTTCATTCTGGAGGCTTGGGATTATCCCACTGAAGTAGTCAGCAAAATCAAAATTAAGTGCTTCAATAAAAATTCCAGATAATCATATTCACATTAGCTGCAAGACTTCTCTCGCCATTGCTATGTCAAAAAGAGTGTACAGCCCAGGGTAAAGTCCCCGATTCACCCGTGGCAGATATCTTTCAAATTCTAAGCAAACTTCCCGTTTCATCGGGTGCAACCGGATAGTTAGGCAGCGATCGCGGAGGCAGAAGAGGAAATCACAACGCATCAAAAACGATAGTTTTCCTTATGTCAAATCAGCATACGGTGATGAGCAATTTCACAATAATGGATCATTGCCGGAGGTTCACTGTTCAACATGCCCGCTTGATCCTCCTACAGAACACAACTGACGTTAGTATTCACCTGGTAGCGAGCAGATAAAGTGACGGAGCGCTTCCAAAGCAGCATCTGGCTTATCTCCTACAACCCCATGAGCACAATTTTGAAACTTCTTATAGATGACTTGCTCTGCACCCAATCCATTCACGATTTCGTCGCTAAATTTCGGTGGAGTAATGGGGTCATCTTCACCAACCATCACAAGAACAGGACACTGAATTTGAGAGAGAGCTGATCGGAAATCCATCCGCCCATGCTCGTTATGCGGCCCATTGAACCATAAAGCAGTTTCATTCTTCCAGAGAATGCGAGACATCCAGTCATTTGACGTAGATTTGTTTTTCCCGTAGAACGGCATACAATGCCTGCGGTATGACATTCGGCTTTCAGGAGTTGGGTTTTCCCAATAGTCTTTGGCGATATCTCGAACTTCCTTGCCTCCTAACCGCTCAAAGGCATTGTAAATATTCTGAAACTCCACTTTAGCGGCTGTGCTAATCAGGACTAGCCCGACTGCATGGTCAGGATGTCGAGTCGCATAGGACAGCGTGACGAAGCCGCCAAATGATGTGCCAACAACGATTGGGTTTTCAATTCCGAGTGCATCGCAAAGCCCTTTCAGATCATCACCCCATTGGGTCAAATTCCAACTTGTCTTATCACTTGTGTCGCTCCGACCATTCCCTCGGTGGTCGTAGTAGACAACTTGAGCGATGTCTGTAAGTTGCGAGAAATATGGCTTTGAAACGGAGTGATCGGCCCCGGGTCCACCATGAGCCATCACGACGGTTGGCTTCTTCCGCATGATTACCCCAGATGGCGTTAAACCTTCACCATCCACATCGAAAAATAGCTTTGCTCCATTGACTTCTACAAACATCTGTACGTTCCAGCCTTGCCATTTATAGCGGCGATTTAATCGTACGATATCGTTTCAAACAACGTTGGGTAGTGACTTTGAAAGACTGAAAATTTATCAAAAGAAGCTTTTAGACTATTCAATCTCTTCGCCATGTTTGAAGTTATGATGCTATGCCTGAGATATAAGGACTGTGGTGTGCGGAAGAATTATCATCTCTATGAGCTTGCAAGCATCATAAGCGAGAGGTTATTCAGCCACAAGCTAAATCTAGCTTCTCAAGACGAAGCTAACAGCTTATATCTTGACCTGATTAACGCTTGGCAGACTAACGGTTCCCATCACCCGCCGCAGACAACGCTTGCAACACAACCGACCACTTTCGACGGTCGGTATGCATGGGAATTGTTATCTTGCTGTTAGGGTTTCGCAGTTGATTCCTGTTACTACGTAATAGCAGATGATTCACTTCGATGATTTTCAAGCAATTCCCCTTGCTCAAGCATTAATCCCAGCCAGATAAACTGCGGAACCCAATGTGAGACAAGCTCAAAACTGCCTCTCCATTGGTCAGGCTGTGATAGGATTTCTTCCAAATCCTTGAAAAATCTATCACTGTCAATTTTGCTCGGTTTGTCGAGAGCGTAAGGCCATAATCGAACAACATTCATTCCCGCTTGATGGCAATTCTTGAAGCTGAGGTTTTGGTTGAATTGTGGTGTTGCATCATTGCAGTAGGAAAAGTCTTTCCCGCTCGATTCCTTCGTTTGGTCAACCAAGAATAAAATTGCTGGAAGATAAAAGGAGTTAGATTCTTGCGCTTGTGTGTTGGCGATAATTTCCCTGACGTTTTCAATTCGGGGGCGTAACGCCTCAAGCCTGTGGAACGTTTCAAGTTTGGGCTGGCTGAATTGGAGCAAAAGAAAGATAAAAAGCCATGATTGATAACTACCGTTCAAAATAACTTTATTCGATGCACTATTCTGCTCCAGCCAAAGTGTGAGTTGCTGTTCAAGTTCTTCTCGAAAAGAATCTAAGAGCAAGGTATTACTCTCTTCATGCTTAGACAATTCAGCCAGCATGAGCAACACCAAGCCCTGCCATAAGGCATCTCAAATCCAATATTTTCTACGTTGTTGAGAAATGTTCGCTCTGCTTCAATATTTTCAGGTGTCAGGCGAGATAGAAGTTTACGCTGAAGCGGCGCATCGTGAGTGAGACGCGCCATTGACAAAAGCGCCCAGTGCGCGTGAACACTCGAATGCCAATCAAAGCTTCCTGTGAAAACTGCTCCTGCTCCTACGGCTGTAAAACAGTGAGGCACCACACGTACTAAATCAGTATAGAGCCCATTTGAAATCTTCTGACAGTTGCGCCACGATGAAAGAAGACGCCAAAACCAAGGAGAATGAGCTACTCAAGCAGTCTGACCAATAAAGAATGGGCCATCCTTGAACCGCTGTTGCCCGAAATCTTGCCTCC
>JBCCJU010000171.1:0-12091 GCA_039027715.1 Cyanobacteria bacterium P01_C01_bin.120 | reverse complement strand
GCGGTGATTGTGGAACCGGTCGCGGGCTCAACGGGCGTGTTGATTCCACCGGTGGGCTATCTAGAAAAACTGCGCGAGATTTGTACTCGACACGGCATTCTGCTGATCTTTGATGAGGTGATTACGGGGTTTGGTCGGCTCGGCACGGGCTTTGCCGCCGACTACTTTGGCGTCGTGCCCGATATCATCACGGTGGCTAAGGGCCTCACCAACGGTACCGTGCCGATGGGGGCAGTGTTGGTCAGGCAAGAAATTTATGACGCCTTTATGCAGGGGCCGGAGCACGCCATCGAATTTCCCCACGGCTATACCTATTCTGGCCATCCACTGGCTTGTGCGGCGGCGATCGCCACCCTCGATGTCTATGCCGAAGAGGGCCTCTTTGAGCACGCGGCCAGCCTGGCAGACTATTGGCAAGAGGCGGTGCATTCCCTACGGCGATCGCCCCATGTAATCGATATTCGCAATCTTGGCATGGTGGCGGGTATTGAGCTGGAGCCCCGATCAGGAGCCCCTGCCCAGCGAGCCTATGACTGCCTGGTGCGCTGTTTTGAACAGGGCCTGCTGATTCGCGTCACCGGCGACATTATCGCCCTGTCACCGCCCTTAATGCTGCAAAAATCTCACATTGACCAGATGGTCGAAATTTTGGGCGAAGTCCTGAGTGATTTGCCGTAATAGCCACGGGGAGAGGATTTTCAAGGGCAGGACTGACGCATTTGAATCCGATTTTCGCCCCTTGCATCCCCAACTCTGGGGAAATCGGCTTCAACATCCCTCAAATTTGGAAGCTTGAGAGGGCTTTTGCATCATTCCTCAAGGGTTAAAAGACTCAGAGGCAAGCGCCAGTTGAATCGCCTGAACACTGATATGGGCGGTTTGGATGACCAGCTTGGGTTGCCCCTGCCAGGGGTGATGCCAGGCCAGAATTGCCATGTCGTTGATACGAGCGGGGACAGCGCGATCGCTCGGAAATGGATTCAGCGTGTAAATTGGTTTGGTTGTAGCGATCGTCTGTAGACGAGGCAGCCCAAACTCGACCGGCAGCACGAGCGTAGCCGCTGGATAGGGCTTTACCCACACCTTCAGGCCCAGCGCTTGGATGGCCTGATCAAACGGCATTTCCTCCGGCAGCGCTACCCGAAAGTTGTTTTCACACAGCCGCAGCACGGAGCAGGAACGATGCTGCCATCCGGCTGTTAGCGATTGCCAGGGGGCCAGGTGGGAAATAGCTGGAGAAAAGAGGGCGATCGCCGCCTGCAGTCCATCCACCCCGGCAAAATCCCACAAAAAATAATTGGTGGGGTTAACCTGCAGGGTGTCTAGCGTCTGGAGTTGCGTAGAGGACTGAACCATATCGGGTTGGGGCGATCGGGTCGCTATTCAGAGTGAATTTATTTTAGCTGCTGTCACAGTTCTGCAAAGCCGAAGGCTAGATAAGATATCAGCGCTCTCATCTGCTTTGGATGTATCTCTGTAGATTGTTTGCGGCGCAGGGCTTGCTTCAGCCCACTTGAGATGGGAGCACTTTGTAGAAGTTGGCGCGGCGCGGATGGCCCACTTCGAGCGACGTCGAACCGATGAAAGCAATCCCGGTTATCTCTCCAGTCCTCGCGTAGAGCTCGCAGCACAGCAGCATCAAAACATCAGGGCATCACCACGAAACGGTTAGCGCTCACCAGATGCGGAAATGCGTGTCGCCGACTGGGTAAGAAACGGTGGGTGTGTAAAACTTCCTTAGAGGTGTGATGCCAGAGCCTTGGAAAGCAATCACAATGGTCATCACTTCACGGCAACTCAGCTGCGATTGATAGAGACGTTCGCCCGACATCGAGGGGAACTGAGGATGGTCAAGACACTGCTGTTCGCTCGGCAAAAGTCATCGACTGCCCCAAAAAAATCTGCGTGACATCGAGGCGAGAGACGTCGGATAAAGCAGCGTTCATAGCTGAGGGTGAATTCGTCAAATCCAGTCTCAGCTCTTTTCTTGCTCACTTTTGCTCGTCGAACCCATGTCGACAGCTCTCAAAAAAGAAAGCTGTCGACATGAGTTCAAGGAATTGATAAACCGCATCAGCATTAGCAAGCACCGCCCTAAAGCAACCTATACTTGCTCGCTGAATCTCTTATCAACTGAATCTCATCCCTATCAAATCGCCCTAGCGATAACAAATGATAGCGATGCCAAAGTCCCATTCTTGGAATGGATGCAGTTTAAGCCCTTATTCCCAACCGGCTCGGTCCATGAGCTGCACCGCTTCGTCAGCGTTGCTGCCGTAGGCTTCTACATTGACTTCGTCTTCTTTAAAGTCGCCGAAGTTTTTGAGGACTGGATCAACTTCAGTTCCTGCCACTACGGGATACTCGTTATTGCCTTTGGCAAAAAATTCTTGAGCTGTCGGAGTTGACAGATATTCAAGAAAAGCGATCGCGCCTTCCAGATTAGGGGCCGTGTTTAAGGCGCCAGCACCGCTGATGTTGACGTGGGTACCGCGACCTGACTGGTTGGGGAAAAACACGCCCACTTTTTCGAAAATCGCCTGATTTTGGGGGTCATCAGAATTACCCAGCCGCGCCAGGTAGTAGCTGTTGGCGATCGCGATATCGCCTAGACCAGCTGCTACTGCTTTAATTTGCGCGGTGTCATTGCCTTCGGGGTCACGGGCAAAGTTGTTGACCATGCCCTCTGCCCATGCTTCAGTGGCTTCCATACCATTGGTTTCAATCATCCCAGCCACCAGCGACTGGTTATAAATGTTGCCAGAAGAGCGAACCAGTATCCGCCCATTCCATTTGGAGTCGGTCAGCGCTTCATAGGTCGAGAGTTCTGCCGGATTAACTCGCTCACGGTTATACATAATGACGCGCGCCCGCTTCGAGTAACCAAACCACAGCCCATCGGGGTGACGCAGATTCGCTGGAATGCGTTCGGTTAAAACAGACGAACTCACAGGGGCAAAAATGCCGGCCTCGGTGGCCCGCCATAAACGCCCAGCATCCACCGTCATAAAGACATCAGCAGGACTATTCTCTCCCTCATTCAGGATCCGTTCGAGGAGCTCGTCGGCGCTACCTTCGATCAAATTAACGCGAATTCCACTTTGCTCGGTAAAGCCCTCATAGAGTGCGTCGTCGGTATTGTAGTGTCGAGACGAATAGAGGTTGATTTCGCCAGTTTGCGCGGCGGCGCGGCGCGGGCGATTGAGCTGAGCAGCCGTAAGCGCCAGCGCCGCTCCTCCAGTTACTAAAAATGAGCGTCGCGTTAGCTTATGCATAATCATCAATTAACCTCCTTTGCGGACACAAATACAGTAATAAAGGTCAACAAATATACTATCATCGCCAATTGACCATCTTCAATAAACGTCCCTGCAATTACGCTTTGATGCCAACAAAATTCCCTTAAAGCTTATTAAGGTCAATATCTTTGCTGATGATGCAGAGACAGCTTGCAAAGTTAAACTGCATTTTTTAATTACACGCTCAATTTTTTATTTAGTTAACTTCGCCATTTCTAAGTGTTTTAACGGATGCCAAGATGATAAGTTTTTCTTTAAGGCGTTGAACAGTTCAACCTTTTGACAGATTTTTGAGTATCAAAAGATTAAAAATAGTTATACGTGAGCTTTTTATAGCCGCTATATTAGAGATAAAGAAAATTAGTGGTGAACACAGTAAGTAGGGTTAGTTATGGTAATCAGCCCCGCCCAAGTAGGCGTCTCGGCTGGCGTATGGCGTAGAGATGCTCTGAAGCTACAAAACATATTTGAGACCGTTGATGAAACGAGTTGTCCTGGAACGTTTAACTTCCATATGCACACCCATCACTCTGATGGGAAACTTTCAGCTGGAGAACTCGTCGAGCAAGCGATCGCCCTTGAACTTCAAGAATTCGCCATTACTGACCATCACACTGTTAGCGGCTTTCGCAAAGCCAAGCAATATCTTGAAGACTGGCAGTGGAAACATCCGGCCTCAACTCGACAAGGCCGACGGCAGCTGCCGCGCTTATGGACAGGCGTAGAAATCACGTCGCTATTAGCCGACACCGACGTTCATATTTTGGGCTACGCCTTTAAGCCCAATCACGCGGCAATGCAGCCTTACTTAAATCATCATGCTCCGCGAGGACAAGAGCGGCTAGCGGCTCATGTGATTGCGGCCATTCACGCCGCTGGAGGCATGGCAGTGCTGGCTCATCCCTGTCGCTATCGGCGCTCAGCAGAGGAGTTGGCAGCCGCTGCGGCTGAATGCGGAATTGACGGCATCGAAGCCTACTACGCTTACGACAATCGCCAGGAATGGCGACCCTGCCCCAAGCGAACGCCAGGAGTGCTGCAGTTGGCCAAAGAGTTTGGCCTGCTTACAACCTGCGGCACCGATACCCACGGCAAATCGCTGACCCGCCGCATTTGATTAGCGTAATTCAGCTAGCTCGTTTAGATTGTGGAGTTTATGAGCTGCCGCGACATCATGACAATCGAGCTCGATAAGCGCGGGGGAAGCCCTGCATTCATTGTGTGCGGATTACGGTTTACGACGTGTTGAGTTGGCTGGCGGCTGGCATGACCATCGCTGAGATGATCGGTAACTTTCCAGAATTAACGGAAACTGATATCAGAGCCTGTTTGGAGTTTGCCCCGACCGTAAACATCGTTTAGTTGCTTCTGTGAGTGCTAGCAGTGCTGTTTGCTGAACTTTGCTCTAAGGTGTGGTGGCTGCTTCAGAGTGTACAGCGATGTCAAATCCGGCTCATGTTTCTTTATTGACGCTATTGCAACTAGCGAGTCCGGCGTTGCCGGTGGGGGCCTATAGCTACTCCGAGGGCATTGAGACGCTGGCAACGAACGGTACGCTCGCATCGGCTCCTGATCTCCTGCACTGGCTCTCACAAGAGCTAACGTGGGGAGCCGTTCGAGTGGAAACAGCGATCGCTGGTTGGGTTTACGCCGCCGCTGCTCAGCCAAATTTTGAACAAGTTGAGTATTGGAATCAGTGGCTGTCGGCCTTGCGCGAAACCGAGGAAATGCGATCGCAGAGCTGGCAAATGGGGCGATCGCTGCTGCGCCTCTTCGCCGATTTGGAGCCAGAGTTAACGAACCAGTGGCCTGATTTCGTCAGCCAGCAGAACTGTAACTTTGCGATCGCCTACGCGCTGGTCGCTCAGGCTTGGCAAATTCCCTGGGATGATGCGGCGATCGCTTACCTGCACAGTTGGGCTGCCAATCTAACCAGCGCTGCCGTCCGGGCCGTTCCCCTGGGACAAACCGACGGTCAGCGAGTACTGCGACAGTTGGCTGCACCAATTCAGCAGAGCTACGGGAGTATCCAAACGATGACCGAGGCCAACTTGGGGGCCTGTAGCTGGGGAACAGCGTTGGCCAGCATGCAACATGAAAGCCAATACAGTCGCCTGTTTCGCAGTTAGAGAGTGGCCGGGTGAATGGGTAGGAGGGTGATGGGGTAATGGGTGTTGGGACGAACGGCTGCTCGCCTGCACGGGTGGCTGGGTATGAGGATGAGTAAGATGAATATCTTCCCCGCGAGCCCAATGGGAAATCAAAAACCAAAAACCTCCATTGCCTCGTTTATAATGCTTGGCTAAATCCTGCGCATGCAGAATTGAGGATGACTCTGTGGCAAAACCGTTTCGAGTGGGGGTGGCCGGCCCCGTAGGATCAGGTAAAACCGCGCTGATTGACGCACTGTGTAAGGCCATGCGGGATGATTTCAGCCTCGCTGTGGTTACCAATGACATTTACACCCAAGAAGACGCACAGTTTTTGGTGCGCAGTGAAGCCCTAGAGCGCGATCGCATTATTGGCGTGGAGACCGGCGGCTGTCCGCACTCAGCGATTCGCGATGACGCCTCCATTAATCTGGAAGCGATTGATCGTCTGGTCAGCCGGTTTTCTCCTGACGTGGTGTTCGTTGAAAGTGGCGGCGACAATCTAGCCGCCACCTTTAGCCCAGAGCTGGTGGAAATGACGCTGTACGTGATTGATGTGGCAGCGGGAGATAAGATTCCGCGCAAAGGCGGACCGGGCATCATGAAATCTGACGTATTGATTATCAACAAAATTGATTTAGCTCCCTATGTCGGAGCGGATTTGGCGGTTATGCAGCGGGATGCCGAAAAGATGCGTGGCGATCGCCCCTTCATCTTTACAAATCTTAAAACTCAGGAAGGGCTGCACACGATTATTGATTTGATTCGTCATCAACAAAAGCTGGGGCCCAGCCCAGCCGTAGCCAGCGCCGCCAAAGAATTTAGCCACGCCCACAGTCATGGGCATTCCCACGTCCATTAGGGATTGGGAGGGCCAATTCATTTAGATACATAATTTTTTCAAGGCCAGAAAAATTCCCGGAAATCCAATGAACCGAGGGATGATTTGGGATTTTGTAGTTTACGCTACATTTAAGTGTTTTTTCTGACTTTAGTATCAATTGCGATCGCAGTGGAATGGTGTGACCTTAAAACATCTATCCTTGGTTTGAAATTGAAATCGTCGATAGTCAGCCACGGAATTTTGAGATTCTCAGGGGTTTGACTCACACTTTATCTGCTGCAGCTAGGCAATTTCTCTAAATCAGGAGCGACGGCGCGTAATGACAAATCAATTTGGCAGACGGAAGTTCTTGCTGTACGGATCCGCCACAATGGGTACAGCGATGCTGCTCAAGGCTTGTGGTGCTACCGATACGGCAACCACCGAAGAACCGGCAGAGGGCGGCGAAGATACCACTGCTGCTGCTGGTGACGGTGAGCCCATCAAGGTCGGCATCTTACACTCGCTCAGCGGCACGATGGCCATTAGTGAAACTACGGTCGTGGATGCTGAGAAGCTGGCGATTAAAGAAATCAACGAAGCCGGTGGGGTTCTCGGTCGACAGATTGAAGCCATTGAAGAAGACGGCGCTTCTGACTGGCCCACCTTTGCTGAGAAAGCAGAAAAGCTGATTGACCAAGATGAGGTCGTTACCGTGTTTGGCTGCTGGACTTCTGCTAGCCGTAAGGCCGTGCTGCCAGTGTTTGAATCGAAGCAGCACATGCTTTGGTATCCAGTGCAGTACGAAGGCCAGGAGTGTTCACAGAACATTTTCTATACTGGAGCCGCGCCCAACCAGCAGATTGAACCTGCGGTGGACTGGCTGCTGGAGAATGTCGGCACTGAATTCTTCTTGGTGGGCTCTGACTACGTCTTCCCCCGCACGGCAAACACTATTATCAAGGAGCAGTTGGCGGCCAACGGCGGCACGACCGTCGGTGAGGACTATTTGCCCCTCGGCAACACCGAAGTTACGCCGATTATCACCAAGATTAAGGCGGCGCTGCCCAACGGCGGCGTGATTTTCAACAGCTTGAACGGTGACAGTAACGTTGCCTTCTTTAAGCAGCTGCAGGGCGCGGGCATGACCCCTGACCTGTATCCGGTGATGTCGGTGAGTGTGGCCGAAGAAGAAGTGCGCCAGATTGGGTCTGAGTTTCTCGTCGGTCACTATGCCGCTTGGAACTACTTCCAAACGGTAGAGTCGCCTGAAAATGAGAAATGGGTGGCCGACTTTAAAGCGGAATATGGTGACGATCGCGTAACCAACGACCCGATGGAAGCTGCTTACATCATGGTGTATCTATGGAAACAGGCAGTGGAAGCAGCGGGCACCACGGATATTCCTGCAGTACGAGAGGCGGCCTACGGTCAAGAGTTTGCCGCGCCTGAAGGTCCCGTGACGATGAATCCTAACCACCACATTTCGAAGACAGTGCGGATTGGCCAAGTGCGCGATGACGGTCTGTTCGATATTGTGTCTTCGACCGATGGCCCCATTGATCCGGTGCCGTGGAATCAGTATGTACCTGAAACTCAAGGCTTAGCATGCGACTGGTCTGATCCGGAGAAGGGCGGACAGTACGAAGTCGAAGGAGCGTAACGCTAGACGTTTCGTTGGCAGGCAACCTGATGCGAAGGGAGAGCGGAACCGCGCCTGTAATCGGCAGGATTTTGCTCTCCCTTTTGTTTATGTTTAGCGATCGCAGCCGACGGGTGCAGCCCAGGAATATCAGCGGGAGCGATCGCTCGGCGGCAAAATTCATCTGTAGGTACAGGCGTGATTGAGGGACTGATAAACGGTTTATTTAACGGGGTCAGCATTGGTGCGGTGTTGCTCATTGTGGCGTTGGGGCTGGCGATCGTGTTTGGCCTGATGGGGGTGATCAATTTGGCCCACGGCGAACTGATGATGCTGGGTGCCTACACTACCTACGTGGTGCAAAACGGCGCTAAAGCCATTGGCGGTAGCGCTCTGGAATTCTATATTTTTGCGGCGCTGCCGCTGGCCTTTTTGGTCGCGGCGCTAGTGGGTTTAGTGCTGGAGCGGGGCGTCATTCGTCATCTATATGGCCGGCCGCTGGAAACGCTGCTGGCGACTTGGGGCGTCAGCTTGATTTTGCGGCAGTTCATTCGCAGCGTTAGTTGGTCGTTAGTGATTGGTCTCGTGATTTTTTTGGTGCTGTTCTTCGGCGGTCGCTGGATTTTGCAGCGGCAGGCGAACTGGGAAAATCTGCGGCGCACTGCGAATCCGGTGGTGCTGATGCTGTCGGGAGCGATCGCGATCGTCGCGGGCATTTTCATCAATCAGAGCGACAATACAACCTTGACCGGAGCCTGGTTCAGCGCCCGCAATGTGGATGTCACAGCCCCGAGCTGGCTACGTGGCGGCCTTTCCCTGGGCACAACGCTGCAGTTTCCCTATGCGCGGCTCTTTATCATTGTGCTGACGGCGGTGTGCATTGCGGGCGTCTACTGGTTCCTTAACGGCACTGCTTGGGGACTGCGAATTCGCTCCGTGACGCAAAACCGCCAGATGAGCGCCTGTTTGGGCATTCCCACTGACACCGTGGACGCCCTGACCTTTGCCCTCGGGTCTGGTTTGGCGGGCATTGCCGGCTGCGCTGTGACTTTATTAGGCTCCGTTGGGCCAAACCTGGGCAGTAACTACATTGTGGATGCCTTTATGGTGGTGGTGGTGGGCGGCGTCGGTAAGCTCGTCGGCAGCATCGTGGCGGCCATGGTAATCGGCATCATCACCTATTTGTTGGGGTCCGGCACGATCGCCCTCCTTCTCACCCCTTACGAAGCGGTGCAGCCGGTAATCGATTTCTTTACCTTTTTTGCCACCACTAGCATGGCCAAAGTGATGGTGTTCGCCCTGATTATCGCGTTCTTGCAGTGGAAACCGGCGGGCATGTTTCCGCAAAAAGGCCGCTCGGTGGAGGTGTAAGTCAGGCTCATGGTTATTGAAACGCCTACTTCCGTTCGTCCCCGGCAGGCGGTCAAAGCCCAAAAATCGCGTCAGCGTACCGTGGAGGTTGTGGGCATCATTGCCTTTGTGATTCTGATGGCTGTGATTTTGCCCCTGCTGCTGAGCGGGTTTCGCCTGGGATTGTTGGGCCGCTTTCTGTCGCTGGCGATCGTGGCTCTGGGCATCGACTTGATCTGGGGCTTTACCGGACTTTTGAGCCTCGGCCACGGTATCTTCTTTGCCCTCGGCGGCTACGCCTTCGCCATGTTTTTGCAGCTCAACAGCCTGAGCGAGGGCCAAATTCCCGAGTTCTTTGGTCTTTACGGCGTCTCGGAACTGCCTTGGTTTTGGGAACCGTTCAAGTCGCTGCCCTTTACGCTGATCGCCATCTTTACGATACCGGCTGTGGTTGCAGGACTGCTGGGCTACCTAGTGTTTCGCAATCGCATTCGCGGCGTCTACTTTTCTATCCTGACCCAGGCGGCGCTGGTGGTTTTCTTCAACCTGTTTAACGGCCAGCAGAAATGGATCAACGGCACCAACGGCCTCAAAACGGACACCAGCACCTTTCTCGGTCAGCAGGTGGGCAGCTCCAGTATGCAGATGACCTTTTACCTGACGACAGTGGTGCTGCTGGTGCTTATGTATCTGCTCTGCCGCTGGCTGACCAGCGGCCGCTTTGGCCGCTTGTTAATCGCCATCCGCGATGATGAAAACCGGGTGCGCTTCTCGGGTTACGACCCCACTGGCTTCAAAGTGCTCGTATTTGCCGTCTCCGGAGCGATCGCCGGCATCGCCGGCGCCCTTTACACCGTCCAATCCGGCATCGTCTCCCCCCAGTTCATGGATATCGCCTTCTCCATTGAGATGGTGATCTGGGTAGCGGTGGGCGGTCGTGCCACTCTGGTCGGTGCGATTTTGGGGGCCTTGCTGGTGAACTGGGCCCGAGCCCTGCTCAGCGAAAGCTTTCCTGAAGTTTGGCTATTTTTCCAGGGAGCGCTATTTTTGCTGGTGGTTACAGCCCTACCCGACGGCATTGTCGGCTGGCTGCAAAAGCAGATTCCAGACAGCCTGCGATCGCGTTTTGGCACCCCTGGGGCGATCGTCTATCCCCAAGCCGATCTGGACTCTGAGCTACAGCCGGAACCGCAAGAAGTCTCAGATTAAAATCAATTTGAGTTCTCGATTCTTATGGGGAACGGGGAGCCGGGAATAGGGAACAGAGTGCTAAGAAATGAATGAATTTTAAGTTCTCAGTTTTGAATTTCGAGTTGTCTGCCTGTCGATGAATTCAAAACTCCAAAGCGATGCTTTAATACCCTCCCGTTCCTAAATGCAGAATAGAAAAACTTTGT
Organism: Cyanobacteria bacterium P01_C01_bin.120; assembly: GCA_039027715.1. Lineage (GTDB taxonomy): Bacteria > Cyanobacteriota > Cyanobacteriia > Phormidesmidales > Phormidesmidaceae > Halomicronema. The sequence continues at coordinate 1,430 of JBCCJU010000171.1, read as the reverse complement.
TTTTTCAAGGTCTGAACTAATTCAAAGTCCACAATTCTCTCTCTCAGAAACTCCACCGCTTACCTACCGTCCCCAAACACCCCGTACGGATAAACCCGCTCGCCCCTACCCCATCACCCCACCACCCTATCACCCTCCTACCCATCCACTCCCAACCCCCAAACCATGACTGCCCTACTCGATATCGCCAACGTTACCGTCAGCTTCGACGGCTTCAAAGCGCTCGACGACCTCAACTTTTCGATGGCTGAAGGCGAACTGCGCGTTATCATCGGCCCCAACGGAGCGGGCAAAACCACTTTTCTCGACGTGATTACTGGCAAGGTGCAGCCGACCGCCGGTCGCGCCCGATTCAAGGGCAAAGACTTGAGCAAGCAGGCCGAACACACCATTGCGCGTCTGGGCATTGGGCGCAAATTTCAGACGCCACGGGTATATCTCAACCTCACCCCCCGCGAAAACCTGGAACTGTCCTGCAACCGCAACAAAAACGTTTTTTCCACCCTGTTCAAAAAGACGCCCAGCGCAGAAAAGCGCACCGTCGGGGGGCTGCTCGAAACCATTGGCCTCGACCACAAGGCCGACGTACCCGCCGCGCTGCTCTCCCACGGAGAAAAACAGTGGCTGGAAATTGGCATGTTGGTAGCCCAATCCCCCGACCTACTACTGGTGGATGAGCCCGTTGCTGGACTGACCGATGAAGAAACTGAACAGACCGGGAAGCTTCTAACATCTTTGGCCGAAAGCCATTCCATTATCGTGATCGAGCACGACATGGAGTTTGTGCGCCAAATTGCCCGCCAGGTCACCGTGCTGCATCAGGGCTCTGTCCTCTGCGAGGGGACGATGGACGAAGTGCAAAATGATCCCCAAGTGATTGAAGTTTATTTAGGGCAAGAGACCACCGTTACCGCCGAACAAATGCTGCTGCTGCGCATCGCAGCCACCATGGCCTGGGCCGACGATGATTTTGAATCGAGTGAGCAAGCCGTAATTCTCGATCGCCTCAGCCATCAATTTGTCCACACGCCTGACGAGCAGGCTGCGCTCAAAGACGAATTGGGCAACCTGCTAGCTAAAAATATTCCCCTGGAGGAATTGGTGCCGCAACTCACTTCTGAGGCCCAACGGGAGCAAGCGCTGATACTGAGCTACGAGGTGATTAGCGATAACCAAATTAACGAAACTGAAGCGACGGTGTATCAAAAGCTGGTATCGCTGCTGAACTTGCCCCCAGAAACGGTCAGTCGCTTGGAAACCGCTGCCCTGGAGGATTTGAAATCATGACTCATACCCTTTCCGCACCGGCTGATGCCGCTCCGGCGATCGCCCCCATGCTGCAAATCACCGGGCTCAATTTCTTTTACGGCGAAAGCCATATTTTGCGAGATGTCGATTTGGTGGTTCCCAAAGGCCAAATGGTGTGCCTG
>JBCCJU010000170.1:0-12100 GCA_039027715.1 Cyanobacteria bacterium P01_C01_bin.120 | reverse complement strand
TGCTCACGAATAGCAACGAGCTGCTGGGTGTGATGCCTGGCGTGACAGGGTTGGATAGTAGCGTGTTTGTGTAGAGAGAGTGGGTGATGGGGGGGTGGCGGAGTCTGCCCGGAGGGCTTTGGGGTGATTGAAAACTCCCTCACTCCTCCACTCCCCTACTCTCCTACTCCCTGTTACCTGCTACCCATTACCTGAGAAGTCCCGGCCTTTTCCAGCGAGGGCGGGGGAAGGCCGGGAGTGGATTGACGCCCTCAGACTAACTTGAACCACAGTGTCCGGCTGTACTCACTTAAGGCAGTCGGATTTCCTTGAAAAATTGGAGTTTTTGAGGAAAAGTCAGGGCGCTGAACGGGGTCGAGGTATCGCTACTTTCGCGCTGACATTTGGTAAGCCTTGGGGCTGACGCCATACTTTTGTTTGAAGGCAGTGGTGAAAGCAGAGCGGCTCTCGTATCCGACAATACGTGCCGCCTCGGTCACCGTCATCCACGGCTCTAAGAGTAACTGCAGGGCTCTCTCTAAACGCCGATCGCGCAAATAGCCAAATACAGTGGTGCCAAAGATCTCTTTGAAGCGCCGCTTTAGATTGTAGTCACCCATCCCGACCTGATGCGCTAACTTCATCAGTGACGGTGGGTCGGTCAGATTTTTGAGTAAGATTTCTTGGGCATAGTGGATGCGATCGCGGTAGTCCAGATCGAGCAAAGCCGCCTGAACGTCGCCCTGATGAATTTCGGCTTCTTCTTCCATTAGCAGCGCCAGCAGTTCTATCGCTTTGCTTTCTAGATACATCCGCTTGGTCAGCCCTGTGTAAGGGCACTGGAGGATTTGCTGTAGCAGAGCGTGCATCATCGGGGATGTTTCGCCAGCACGCTTGTAACAAGGTCTCTCATTCGGTCTGATTAAGTGCTTAAGAGCTTGCGGCAATTCTTCTAATGAATCGCTAATGAAGGAGCGCAGCACTCTTGACCAGACAAAAATTGAAACGAAAAGAAAGGGGCCTGCATCTGCGAAATCATCAGTATACCGATCAGCGAACCCTCTACCATGAAGAAAGAACATTCCTTCGTGAAGCGAGAAGTCAGCTCCTCTACAAGCAGGAAAGCTAATACTTTTCTGCTTGCCATGAAGTACAAAATACCATGCCAATGATCGTTCACATTCATGAATATTTAATAGCAGCCGATCATGATTGTGCGTTTTCTCAATCAACAGCGTTATTCCCTCGCGCAAACGAACCCATCGCATCCATCCCTCAATAAATCGCCCCGTATAATGCCGAGTCCTATCCTGTTGATCGGCTGCATCAAAATGCAGTTCCGCCTGGTCTGACTCTTGAAATAGCTCGAAATATTCTTGATTGCAGTCCAGGAAAATAGTCATGACACTGAGGTAATTGGCAGGAGGCAAGTTTACTTAGCTGAACGCTAGCCTCTAAATCGGAAAGCAGAGGCAAAAAGGCTAAGTTCAGAATTGAACACCCTGCCGAATCGAGATTTTAGCAATCTCAAATGTCCTAACCAAACTGCGGATTACAGTCAATACTAGCTCACTGCTTACTCACTTTTGTGGCTGTAGTTTCTTACACTTATCAGCTGTCATTAGTCAAATCTGCTGACAAACGCTGGTCCACTTAGTTCCGGCCAAGCTCTGCTGACCACCCGTCAGAGGATAAATTACCCGTCTCCAGCAAGTGCTAAGCGGACTGAGCGCTCAACCATCTCCTAGGCGCTTCAAGTCCTCGACGGGGATTAGCCTGCCAGGATTTCCTGACCCGAACTGACATTGAGTAATTTTTTCCGAAACGGTGTTTTTTCGTTCTCAAAACGGCGTTTTGCGCCTGCCGCTTGACGATCCGTTGTATGGTTCCTTCAGTGCAATTACTGAGTTTCATTCTCAATAGCTAAAGGTTTTGCCATCCACCGCAGAGCCCCGCTAGAGGAACTTCTATATGCCTCTTGTAACTTTCTTATTTTACAGGTGCTTAAGGAGTCCTATAGCCTTTGACGCCGCCGATTAGACGGCCTTATTTGACTCTGCAATTTATAGGTACAGCCCGCGCTAGCTTTCCTGGCTGGTGCAACTTCAGGCTGTGCCTTGATCGATTCGCTGCTTGTTGGCCGCAATCAATCTGAACATCACCCCAGGAGAAAATTCATGCTACAAATTAGTCTCTTTACTGGCCCCGACTATCTGATTGAAGCCGAAGGCACCGTCTCGGCCCACGCTTTTTTGGCAACAAATGGCGTTATTCCTGAGGGTGGTCTAGTCGTCTCGGTCGATGCGCCCAACTTGAGCGAGTTTGACCTGACGGGCGTTTCCGTTGAGGGCGGCGAAATCGTCGCGGTGCGCGACGACGGATTTGACCTACGGATGACGGAATACACCACCCTGGTCAATCTGCCCCTTGCCGATGATGGCGAGACCGAATCAGGTGAAACGGCAAGCTTTGGCCTAGCTGCGGGTGAAGGGTACGAAATTAGCTCAGATTACAGTGGCGGCACGTTCAACCTGGTCGATACGCGAGCGGATATTCCCCTCGGCGTAGTGACCGAGCCCAACGACATCATTGGTGTTGCTACAGAAACGGCAATTACTCCTGATAACCCTTCCTTTTCTACTGCTAGTTCCGTTTACTTTGACATCGGCAACCGCTACCTCAACCCCGACGGCACCTACACCTACCTGGCCTACAACGAGGATGTGGATCTGTATCAGGTAGATTTGAATGCGGGGGACACCGTTGCTATTGAAATTTTCGATGTTGCAGGCAACTTAACTCTCTCGAACGTCGGAATAGCGCCAGGATTGGCAGCCTTTGACGCGGACGGTAATAGGCTGATTGCTGCTTCTAGTGAGGTTTCGCCCGCTGCCCCCGACAAGCTATTCGGTACAGCTAACGATATAGTCGGTTCATTCGATGAAGATGGCACGGTCAATTTTGATGAAACAGAAACCTATTTAGAATTTACGGCTCCTGAAGATGGAACCTACTACGTTGGGGTTTCCGGTCTCGCCTCGGCAACGCTTGGCTATGCTGGATTTGAATCTTCTTACAATATTGAAACTCCAGGTTCGGGAGAAGAAAACAGAATCGTCTTTGGTAACTACGAACTCGAAATCGACCTATTAACTGCTGATAATCCTCGTAAAACGGGAACGCCTACACCCCCGGTCAGCAATCCCAACGTTACAAATCCACCGATCCTCTCTTTGGGGGCTACTTCCACTACTGAAGATAGCGAGGGGAATCTTATTCCGGGAGTAGTGGAATTTGTGGAAGATGGTGGCACTTCTGAGGTTAACTTCACCATTCGATCTGAAGGCGAAATTCCAGAAGGGGGCATTGAGTTTGTTCTCAACAGTAACGCTAATCTGTTTGACTATGTTTCATATTTCACGCAAGACAAACTTCCCAGTACCATTGGCGGACAATCGCTAGGCGCTTTTTACAACGAGGATGGCGTTCCTACAGGGATTCGGCTCCTCATTGAACAGCCGACAATGATAGTCACCCTTGAAGCTGCTAATCGAGCCTCGTTTAGGTTTGAATTTAATGGAATAGAACCTTATCTGGATGTGTACGAGCCTCTAGAAACCGACGGAGCTGAGGAGGTTAACTTCTTTCTGCAGCCAGGGGAGGGCTATGAGATTGCTCCCGATGTTGGGGAAACAGAAGTTATTTATTACGATTCGCTAGAGGATGTTCCGGCTTCTAGGGGAAGTGGAGATGCAGGTCCCGAAGTGAGCGTTAGCATTAGTGAAACGCAGCTGATTGAAACGGAAGGCACTGAAACCACGATAACCTTTACCCTGTCCGAACCACCGCCAGCAGAAGGCTTGACAGTGCTGTTTGACAGTCAAGACAATACCCTGATCGGCAGTCCCCTAAGTCAGTTTGATGTGCTGAATGCTGAGTTCGTTGGCGGTGATTTTCCGATTGCCACCCCAGATCGCTCGGGCTTTTTCTTCAACATCACCGAACAAACGGCGACCATTACCCTGGCGGTCTTTGACGAGCTAACGGTTGAAACGGATCTGCCACCAGATACGTTTCAAGAGGGCATTGTCGATCTGACCTTTGCCCTACAGCCCCAACCAGGCTACACCATCGACCCCGAAGCGAGTGAAGTCAACGTCAGGATTTTAGATAATCCCGACTCCCAGATTTTTGTCAATCCCAGCGCGTCTGGCGATATTTTGATTGAGTCAGAAGGGAGTGTTGGCACTCTTAGCTTAAGCCTGGGTGCGCCACCGCCAACAGAAGGCTTAACCGTGAGTCTCAGTACCGATGCTCTCGCTGATTTTGACACTGAGGCTATTGAGGTAGAGGGCGGCACGCTTGCAGTGGTGCGGGACGATGGGCTTGATATCGCCCTAACCGAACAAGAAGCCACGGTGAGCCTACCGATTCTCGACGATGGCATTGATGAGGGAGCCGAAACGGCCACGTTTACGGTAGAACCCGGCGACGGCTACGAAATCGCTGAGTCAGTCGCTGAGGTTACTTTTTCTCTAGGGGATACGCTCGGACAACAGGTTAGCGCTCCAGAAGAAATTGAGGGCAATAGCACCCTACCTGAAGCCAATGCTCTCAGTTTGAGTGCGGATAGCCCGATGGTATCGATTATTGGGGCTTTGGCTGACCTCGAACCAGAGTCTGGTGGAATCTTTTTGGGCTTTGTTGAAGATGTGGACTTCTACTCGTTCACCTTGGCGGCAGGGCAGACCGTGGCTTTAGACGTAGATGGTAGTGATGACTTTTCCCTTATCTCTCCTTTTTTCCCTTTTGAAGATGGGTTTATCTTTCCCGCACTGCGAGATATCCCTCAGATTGTCGATACCGAACTGCGATTGTTTGATGCAGAGGGCAACGAGTTGGCTGCCAACAATGATGGTGCAGCCCCCGGCGAAGACTTTTCCCGCGACCCTTACCTAGAGTTCACTGCCGAAACTGCCGGTACTTACTACGTGGGCGTTAGTGGATTAGGTAACCGTAACTACGACCCCTTTGTACAGTTTAGCGGTAGTGCTTGGACCTTTCCAGAGGTGGGCGTCTTCTTCGGTGGCTACGAACTTACTGCTTCCCTCACCGAAGGCGACGGCACGGGCGGCGGCCTCACCGGCACCGACGGCGACGACCTGCTTATAGGAACCGACGGCGACGACCTCCTCGACGGCCTCCTCGGCGACGATATCTATACCGGCGGGGCGGGGGCTGACCAGTTTGTCTTGGCGATCGCCCAAGGCGTTGACACCATCACCGATTTCGAGGTGGGCACTGACCAGATTAGCCTGGGCGGGCTGACTTCTGAGGGCGTCAAGTTCTTTGAGCTGAGTAGCGATACCCTGGTGCTCACCGCCAGCAACGAGCTGATCGGCGTCGTGCAGGGTGTGACGGGGCTGGATAGTAGCGTATTTGTGTAGAGAGGGAGATGGGGAGATGGGGTGATTGGGGGGGGGTAGACGCGATCGCGGCTTCCCGGAGGATAACAGAACTCCTCCACCTCCCTACTCCCTGCCACCTACCACCAGTAATCGACCTTTTCCAGGGAGGGCGGGGGAAGGCCGAGACGGGACTGACGCCCTCAGACTAACTTGTACCATTCGCTCCGGCTGTGCTCATGTGAGGCAGCCGGATTTTTTTGCCCCCTCCAAAAGCCACTAGCGAGAGACTCATCGCTAGCAGCCCAGCCTATTCCATCTCCAACTGCCGCTCTGCCCATTGCTCTAGCCGCCATTCCTGCACCCGCTGCGCCACCCGCAACGCCAGCTATCCGTGGGTAACCCCGCCTCATATCGCGCCCACAGGTGCAAATATTGCGCCCTTGGCTCCGAGTCCGCCACGACCGGGGTCTCTAAATCAGAGCGCTGCGGACTAACCCGGCCTCCCAGTTGCCTTAAACTTCCCCCCTTCGCGCTCAGGGGCGGCAAGTTGTGCGATGGCCGCAGTATCGGCCAAGTGCTCACCCCAATCTTCGTCTACCGCAGCGGTCAGCTGTGCCGCCACCAGGGGGTTTCCAATGCGGCTTCCCAGTGCTTGGGCATCAACCACGGCAACAGGTTGGGGATATTTTTTGGATGGTGGCTCACCCGTCTAATAGTCGTGTCGAAAAAGTTTGCCCATATATTATGTAATTAGTGCTTGCCAGCCTGACTGCTTCAATTCAATTATCAATTGCCGCGATCGCTCAACCGAACGTGACGGAGCCGGACTGTGACTCAGCTTATGCCGAAGTTTGCATTCCGCCAGCACCACCGATTTAGACTGTGGAGACATTGCCGATAGGCGGTTTCGTGTTTACCTGCCAACTGATGCTGATAAACCTGAGGGGGTAACCGATTTCGACCCGCATAGCTTTGATGGGGATGATGACGGGATTGGATGTGAGCGCAGATGACCGGTTTACCACTATCAGACGCAGGGGCGGTTCAATCTCCATGCGATAAGTTGACGGGTGCTTGAGGTTTCGTTGGCTGGTCGCTGCGGTCGCCGCCATGTCGAACTCAAAGGCAAACTTTATACCAGCATCGGTTTTATCTCGTTTCCATAAATCTATGGGCTTCCTCTTTACCGTGGCGACCATGCTCGGTCATGATGAACTCACCTGGTGCTTAGAACACACCGCGAATATACAGAGCCCGCTACAGCAAACACCCCTGATGCACTAGGCATTGGGGGTGTTTGATTTGGAACTGTCGCTATGTGGTTATTTAAGTCGATATTCCATATAAATACTGATTTTGGGTAATACCTGAAAAAATCTGAACTTATCCCTATGGTGGGGATGAATGGCCTGAGTCACTCTAAAAACATCCTGTAGACTCGCGTGTGCTCTTTGAGCACCAGTCGGGCTGAAGGCTTCCTTGGGAACTCTTCAACCCGACTTTTTGCTTTAAAGGCTGGCTGGCGGAATGTCCTCGATTAAGCAGCGCTAAAGCTTTTTGAAAGCGAAACTTCGTAGGAGCGGCGCCGCCAATGCCGAGTATCCTTTTTGGGCCATGTTGCCTGTCTTAGATCAAATGCTCTACTTTCTCCTGAGTCAGCTATCCTAACAGGCGGTGAGTGACGCGGGTTGCCATGCCAATCATTCGGGCCAGGTATCCAGACAATTGGGAAAGCCTGGCGCTCCAGATTAAACATCAAGCTCAGTGGTGTTGTGAGCAGTGTCAGCGCCCCTGTCGTCAGCCGAGTGAACCGTTGGCCGACTTTCTCCAGCGGGTGAAGCGCTGGCGGCAACTGCAGATGCCACTTCCAGCCAAGTTTGAAGCGGCACCGAGGCGCTATCTCTTGACGGTCGCTCACCTCGACCAGCAGCCGAGCAATCAAGACCCCAGCAATCTCAAGGCCCTATGCACGGTCTGTCACCTGCGGTTTGATAGTCGCTTTCGCGCCAAGCAGCGGCGGCTCAAGGCAGAATTCTTGGGCCAGCTCTCGATTGATGATGCTTGGCCGGAAGGGTTACAGCTTTCGCTCTTGCCTCAGGCGGTTGCGCCTTTCAGCATCCCGAGACAGGGCGCGGCATCGAAAGAGGGACGGTTTATTTCACGAAAATATCTAGGCCAACCGCAATGAGAGAAAGCTCCCATTGCCTAGGTACAGTGCCCTTGGTGTAGGGCAGATGGTTAACTCGCCAGGGGACTGGCACTCACTTCATTCATACCGCAGCGGGGACAAGTACGATAGACCACATCATCGCGGCCAGTAGGAATGCGATGACGCCAATCAGAAAATCTCGGAAGCTGGACTGGATAAAAATCGTATCTTTCATCTTTCACCCCCGCCATCGTCATGAAAGAGCTCTCTATTTCTATGATTGCTCGCAACAGGAAGCGTTGAGATAAAACGGTTACGAAAGTGTAAGTCTGAGATTGATTCCTTGCCCACAGCCCGCTGGATGGACTCCAACGAGGCGCTCCTATCCGGCACAATGAAAAGCATCAGTGCCTCTGCCACCATCGTTTCAGTTTGCAGCTAAGACCACCGACATGAATCCATCTTTAGATCAATGGCACTGACTTAGGCCGAATCAAGCTATCAGCTTGGCTTTGAGAACAGCGCGAGATTGTCTCATGCGGGGAAAAGGCTTGGGCCTTCGCTTCACTACTCTGGGTTCATGTCGGTCAGGTCTGATCGGCAGTTTGTCAGCAACCATGTCTTCGAGCAGATGAGCCTGCAAGCGCTTTCTAGTATTGGCGGTAGTGGTGGCCAACAGCGAGAGCATCTGCCGAAAATGTTGTCGAGTCGCTTGCAGTGAGAGTTGTGTGCGTTGATAATCGAGCTGCAATGCGGCTTGTTCCATCAAGGTTCTGAGTAAGTTGTAGGCCAGTAAATGCACCCAAAGTTCCTTTCGGACCATCTCGGGTGTTTTGGCAGTGAGCATTTCCATCGATAGCGTCGTTTTGAGATGGCGCAGGTTAATTTCAGCTGCTTGCCAGCGCCAGCTATAGAGCTGGCCCAACTGCTCGGTAGAGTAGCGCTCGGCATCGAGTAAAGTAGTGACAATGACGATGAATCGGTCGCGAAAGCCTTTACGCGAAAGCTTGATTCTCACTTCTCTGACCTGTAGTGTTTCAGGCAGGGCAGCAAACGTCTCGACGCGCATCTGGACAGGGCAGCGACTGGGTTTGTGCCACGTCACTTGATGGTCACCAATGCCGTGCTTACGTCCGGTGCGAAAGTCGGTTTTCCGGGCATGGTGTTTGCGCAGCATCCCGTCAGCCCCTTGTTGTTGAATTAAGGCTAAATCAACGTAGCTGCCGTAGGCTTGGTCCGCCATCGCCACATCGTCAATGTCCAAGTCCTCATACAGCCAACGGCTCATCACAATCTCACTAGTCGTCTTGGCCGCCACAGCTGCGCTCACGACTGTACCGGTTACTAAGCAGAAGAAGACTACCACGCGCGCCAAGGGAAAACCACAGCCTTGAGCTTGATTACCATGCTGTGGATAGGCCGCTTGATTCGCTTTGCTATCGGTCATTAGTATCGTGGTGCCATCATAGACCTTGACCCGTCTGCCGCACCAGTAATGCGACTCAGGCACGGTTGCGGCGATGGCCGCCGCACTCTCGGGCACGAGGCGTTGCAGTAGCCGCTCTGGTAGCCGCCCTCTGGCTTTGCTGTAGGCCCCGGTATCCGATGAGGGCGGCTCGATATCAGCCGCGACGAGCCAACTGGTAATGCTTTTAACGGTGTTGCGTAAGCTTTTATCCTCACACAGCACTTGATGAATCATCGCCCACAGCGTCACGATGGGTGTATAGACTCGCCTGCGGTAGTCGATAGCTTCCGCTTCGAGCAGTTCGTCAAGTCTCGAGTCGGGCAGGATATTGTGCCACGGCAAACCGATGCTTTGAGAGAATTGTTGCTTGAGAATTTCGGCTGCCTGAAACATAGTAGAAGATGGTATATTGGCGGCTCGCAGAGCCTTGATATACCTCTATCAGGCTTTGCAGCCCTTTTCTACTCTTGTCTACCTAAGTCAGTGCCATTGATCTTTAGATGAGCTCCACGAACTCATTCGTCAGCAAGCCAGTTACTCGAGGCTCGTTGCGTGGCTACAGCAGCGCCAAGGGTGCTCCTATGGCGAAGCGTGTCAACAAATTAATCAAACGCTGAGACAATATCGCCAGCAACACCAAGCGTCTTGAGAGCGGTTTCCAGGGAAGCGGGGAGCCGACGACGCGACTAGACGACTGCGGCGGCGCATCATAAGTGCGTCCACGGAAAAAACGCGATGTAGACAATGGTCATCCGCGAGAGAAATAAACTTTGTTTGCAGTCTGAAAGTATGGCGCTTCAGCGAGCTATTCTAATAGTCAAGAAGGCGAAGCGCTTCGAGTTCAAATGACCGTTCAGTCCACGTTAAACAGGAGGTTTGATATCGATTTAACGTCTGAAACGTCATCAACAATAACAGCATCCAATCAGGTATTTGATATTTCCTCAAATTGACAGCAGAGAGCTAGGATGTGGGTTTCGCAAGATCTAGCCTTGAAAAGGCGATTACCACAACCACTCTAAGAAAGCTCGAACTCAGTGAGGAAGTCACTCGAAATAACCGTTCTGGATGCTGTTATTCCTTTAAATATTATTCTTGAGTTATCAACTCGTATTTAAACAATTTGTCCTCAGCGAAATTATTCTGAATATTGAGCCTCAGCATAATTTTAATCTCTGCAAAAGCGATCGCCCGTCTGATGAAGAAAGGCTCTGATCGCCCATGCGATCAGAGCCTTTTGGTGCAAGATGATTGACTCTTGTGAAGTTCGGGCACCAAGCTTCAATAAAGCCCAGTCAACGTGTGGCAAGAAGGCACAATCCCACCTTTGAAAAAGGTGCTGTCCAAAGATGCTTATCATCGACAGCGACAAGAGACAGACCCAGACTATAAAGCTCAGTGCTTCCGCAACGTCAAAACGAACATCGAAACCAAAAATCCCTGGGTTGGCTACCGTTCAGATTTAGCGATGACTGCCCTTGCCTACAGAAAGCACATCAAGCCTGACTTTTCTGAGCAAATTGGTGATGTCATTGAACTCGCTCTGGAAACCTGGCTTGGCAGAAAGTGAAATGGTTTCACTACATTTCCTCACTGCCGTCTCGCAAAGTCTTTCCAAATTAACGGAACGGGATCAGCTTGATAAGGCTTTAGACCTGAATAGCTCTCTGCAAAGCTAGGGTTATCTTTCAATAACTGCTCCAGTACTTCCGGTGTTAAGGTCAGTAGAGATATACCAGCTAAGGGATGCAGATTTTTGTCTTGAGCGTTCTCCCCTGTCTCCGGCGCAGGAGCGGATTGTGTCTCAAACCACGGACCAAGCTGTAAGGTCACGCCATTACATTTTGATCGCCACCACGGATGTAGCTTGCTGCGAATAAATTCAGTCCACCGTAGAGAAGAGGGTTTGCGATTGATGCCTTGAAAAATACGACGGATATAGAGTTTCTGGCGACTCCAGCCGGAGTACCTAAGAATCACGGTAGGCTGCTCTGCATTAGGCGGCTCGACGATGCCGAAAATCACGACGTACCTGGCAATCTTCTCCAAGCTTTGCTGCAAGACAGTCTCCGCAGGGATGACTTTAGCCGCTGGGACTTCAGTGCCATTCAGCAACGGCTGGAACGCTTCAATGTAGTGGTCTTCCAACTCCTTCAAGCGTTGGCGGAGCCGCTCCGGGGAAGTATTGTAGTAGTCCGCACAATCGAGCCAGGCCAGCGTGACCGGATGCCGCCGATGAATCCGCTTGAGTTGCTCGGTGCGGTGATGACCTTTGCCGCGCCAGCGATTTGCCAGATTCTTGGCTTGCCCCACATAGAGCACGCGGCCCTGGTCGTCGATCGCAAAGTAGATCGCGGGGCAGTCGGGCAAGCGATCCAAGCGCTGGATACTTAAGTTCGGTAGTGCAGAGAGCTGTAACGACATGATCATCGGAAAAGCTGCCCCCAGAGTGCCCTGCTGATAATGCCAGATGGCGAGCCGGATATCGAATTCACGGCTCGCTGAGTGAAACCTCGAACGGATGGTAAAAGGTCATCAGATGAGGGCATTTTGTCTAGAAAAAGCTTGCAGAGCCTTGCATGTAGATCCCGTACTGCTCTTAACCCACACATTCATGTTCCCCTCGATTCCTGAATATATCCTGGCATCTTTGAAATTCCCGGTTAGTTCGGCGTTATTAGATGACTCTGCGATTGGGGAGCAGTGCCTTGCTCCGAAGTCTTTCAAAGTTCGAATCATCGATTAAAGAGTAATGCCAATTGACAAGGAAGCTCTAGCAAGAGATTGTCATGACACCGTCTAAAAAAAATTAAGTTTTTGGGAACCCTGCAAGAATTTTGGCGGGCGAGCTAAGTAACCTAGCAACGAAAGCTAACGCGAGTAATGGAACGAAATTGATGTCATATCTAGACATTTAGCAGCAATTCCAAATTCAAAACCCTAAGAAGAGTTGAGGGTCAGAGAGGGGGTTGAATCGGCGAGCATAAAGTCAATCAGATGCTGCCAACTCTCGAAGAGCAGATACTTCGTCAGGCTAAGAATGTCCTGAAAGAATCCTTTGCGAGTGCCTCTTTGTTGGCGAATTTGTTGATAGGA
>JBCCJU010000169.1:0-12216 GCA_039027715.1 Cyanobacteria bacterium P01_C01_bin.120 | reverse complement strand
TAACCAAAGATAGGGATCGCGGCGATGACCTTGCATGAAATCTAGACCGGGGAGAGTTTGCGGCGTTGGGTCACCAGTTTGAAGGCTTCAATCCTGTCGCCCTCTTTCCAACCGTTGAAGTTGTCTACTCCAATACCACATTCAAAGCCTGAGGCAACTTCCTTAACGTCATCTTTTACTCGCTTAAGGGAATCCAAAGTGCCTTGGTACACCACTTCGCCGCCCCGATAGACGCGGATATGGCAGTTTCGAGTCACTTTTCCAGAAGTCACGTAACTACCAGCGACGGTGCCTTTACGGACGGAGAACACAGCGCGGACTTCGACTTCACCCAGCCTTTCTTCAACCAGTTCAGGTTCCAGAAGACCTTCCATTGCTCCCTGGATATCGTCAAGTAGGTTGTAGATGATCTCATAATCACGAACATCAACCCCCTGCTGGTCAGCAGCTTGGCGGGCTCCAGAGGCCAGCGTAGTGTTAAAGCCAATTAGGACCGCATCACTAGCCGCCGCCAAATCTACATCGGTTTCGCTAATTTCACCGGGAGCACCCAGCAATACGCGAATTTGCACCTCATTTTGCGGCATCTGCTGTAGAGCGGCTAGAATCGCCTCCACCGATCCCTGAACGTCGGCCTTGAGGATGATATTGAGCTCTTTAAGCTCGCCCTCTTGAGCTTGAGCTGACAGGCTGCTTAGAGTGACTCGACGAGACGCCATCGCCTGCTGTAGGCGCGATCGCCGCTGATCGTCAGAGCGCGAGTCCGCGACACTGCGAGCCTCTTTCTCATCGGCAAAGACTTCGAACTCATCGCCGGCTGCCGGCACATCATTAAGGCCAAGTACTTCGACGGCAAATGAAGGACTCGCCTCTTTGACGCGATCGCCGCGATCGTCAATCATCGCCCTCACCTTACCAAACACGGAGCCCGCCACAACGCTATCGCCGACCCGCAGGGTGCCGTTTTGAACCAGCAGCGAGGCCACTGGTCCCCGGGCTTTGTCAAGATTGGCTTCGATAATGGTGCCTTTGGCCAAACTGTCAGGATTAGCATTCAAGTCTTCCACCTCAGAGACGAGGAGAATCATTTCCAGCAGCGTTTCCAGATTTTCACCGTTAATTGCACTAACGGGCACCATGATGGTTTCACCGCCCCATTCTTCCGGCACCAGGCCATGCTCCATTAACTCCTGCTTAACGCGATCAGGCTGGGCCGATTCTTTATCGATCTTGTTAATGGCTACCAAAATGGGAACTTCAGCGGCCTTAGCATGGCTGATGGCTTCAATAGTCTGAGGCCGCACGCCATCGTCAGCCGCCACGACCAAAATGGCAATGTCGGTGACTCGGGTCCCCCGCGCCCGCATCGCTGTAAAGGCTTCGTGACCTGGCGTATCGAGGAACACAATCTGTTGGCTGGCATCTTCATGCTTCACATCAACGTGATAGGCCCCGATGTGTTGCGTAATCCCGCCAGCTTCGCCTTGAGCCACCTTAGTCTCGCGAATTGAGTCTAATAGAGTCGTCTTACCGTGGTCGACATGGCCCATAATCGTCACCACTGGTGGCCGCTTAGAAAGATTTTCTAGGTCGCTGACCGTCAGCATCTCGGTGACTTTTTTCGCTTCCGATTCTTTTTCGACAGTTTCCACCAAAATCTCAAACTCTTCGGCCACCATCTTGGCCGTTTCCACATCCAGCGTCTGATTAATGTTGGTGGCAATGCCTTTGAAAAAGAGCAGCTTAATGATTTCAGTCTCGGGAACCATAATCAAATCAGCCAGCTCGTGCACGGAGAGCTCGCCCCGCAGCGTAACGATTTCGGGCCGTTCCGGTTCCTCATTACGGTTACGGCGATCGCGCCTTTGATTCCGGTTTCCGCTGTCACGCTGCTGCGGTTTGTGGGACTTGGGCGTACTCGGCGGCTTCGGGCTTGACTTGGACTTGGGCTTGGGAGGCCGAGCTAGCGACATATTCAAAGCAGCGGAAGCGCCACTATCGTCGTTGTCACCAGTCACCTCAGCTAAATCAGCAAGAATGTCTTCTTCCTGATCTTTCAGCAAATCGCTGCCGCGACGCTTGGTCTTTTTGCTGGTTTTTTGCTGCTGTTCTTGCTGCTCTTCCTCCTCGCGTTCGCGTCCCTTGCGCCTTTGTCGAGGGGGCGATGGGCGGCGCAAAATTGGATCTTCCGAAGGCGTTTCGCCAGTTTTTGTTTCCTCGTCTTCCTCCTCAGTGGCGCCACGTCCAGCTTCTTTCAGGGCCTCTGCGCGCTTTGGTCGGGGCCGCTTCAATTCCGGCTTTGATTTCAATACCGGAGTAACGTCTTCTTCATCGTCAATTTCTCGAATCTCGATGCGCTTAGGCTGCGAATCATCACCACGCTCCGCAGAGCGATCGCGCTTTTTCAGGACCGGTCGACTTGGCTTAGCCGGCTTGGTCGGTCGAGTTGGCGGCCCCACCAGTTCCAAATCTGGCTTCTCCGGCGCCTCAGCCACTGCCACCGATTCAGCTTGGGGAGGTGAGGATTCCACTCTAGCTGCCGGAACATTGGGTGCGGCTGGCTGTTCCGGCACCTGGCTATCAGGCCGCTTCAGCCTCGGCTTCGGCAATGGCGTAGTGGACCGACTCGGAGAGCTCGTCTCAGTTACTGGAGCCGCAGTTTGGGTCTCAGCCACAGTCGGCGGTACAGGACTAGCTGCCGGCTTGGGACGATGACGACGAATCTCTAAAATCTGCTGTTTGCGAGGGCGAGGCGTTTCCTTCGCATTGTTACTAGGCTTTCGAGGTCGCGGTGGAGAAGGCTTTGCAGGCTTATTCAACAATTTGCCGGAATTTTCTTTAACTGCAGTGCGAATACGCTGAGCATCATCGCCCGTAATTGTGCTGCTGTGACTCTTGGCTGCAATCTCCAAGCGCCCACAGATGGTCAGAATATCCCTATTTTCTACACCGAGATCCTTCGATAACTCGTATATTCTGACTTTACCGTTGTTCATCCAAATCTCCCTTACCAATACCGTTATTTCATAAACAAACCTGCTTTGCTAGACAAACCACACTATTGACTCGTTGTAGCAGATTGCCACAATACCAAAACTCAAGCTATCAAAACCAGGCTTACAGCTTCATCGTGCTGAACAATTCAGCGTTAAAGGCAGATAAGCGTGCCAATCAAGCACTATCCTATCAAACCCTCAGCTTATCGTAATCAGCTGGGTAGCTGACACAGTCAGTGAAATGTCTTAACCTGCATCAGGCTAATTCAAGCCTAAATTTTTCCAATGCGCTCAAACTATCCGTCGTGTTCCCGCTGCCCAGACAACTGTAAGCTCTGCCAAAGCTGCTGATAAATATCCTCTGGCACCGGTGCTTTGAGGGCGCGAGCCAGGCGCTTTTTCTTTTGAGCAGCCCGTAAGCAGACGGGCAGCGGACACAAATAGGCTGAGCGGCCCATGCCTTGGTTAAACCTCACCATGCCATCATCATGCTGGCGCACAATTCGCCAGAGGCTTGATTTAGGAGCAATCTTCCGACAGCTTATACAGCGTCGATAGTTAGGTTTCATGATGTTAGTAAAAGAAAGCTTATTCCTCCTCTTGCCCGGTCGTTGCTGCTAACTCGCCGTTAGCTTGGTCAGAACCCTCGGCAAAATCTACTGCGTCTGCGGATGCCGGTGCATCAAGATTGACTTCATCCAGGTCCACCTCTATGTTAGCGGGTGCCGCAGAGGTTGCTGTCTCTGTATCTACCGCGTCTGCGGTGGCCGGATCCGGACTATCGTCAAAATCTGGGTCATCAGCATATTCTTCAGCGGCGGCGGCGGCGATCGCTGCTAATCGAGCGGCTTTGCTTGCCTGTCGGGCGGCTTCTTCTGCCTGTCGGGCCTCCTCTTCCTCCTGTCGGGCTTCCTCTTCTGCCTGTCGGGCGGCAATCTGTTCAGCTAGCTTTTGGTCTTCAGCCGCGTAATCATATTTAGCAGTATCTTTAATATCGATTTTCCAGCCGGTGAGCTTGGCAGCCAACCGCACATTTTGCCCTTCCTTGCCGATCGCTAGGCTGAGCTGATCTTCCGGCACCAAGACGTGGGCCTGACGCTCCTCCGGATTCATTAATCGCACCTCGTCTACCCGCGCTGGACTCAGAGCATTCGCAATGTATGTTGCCGGATCAAGGGAATAGCGGATGACATCAATCTTTTCGCCTCTGAGTTCGCTAACCACTGCCTGAATGCGGGAGCCTCTGGCGCCGATGCAGGCACCCACGGGATCGACATCACGCTCAGCGGTGTCGACCGCAATCTTAGTGCGAGGACCAACAGAACGAGAAGGGGGATTGGCTTCACGAGCGACCGCCACGATACGCACAATTTCGTCTTCAATTTCCGGTACTTCGTTAGAAAATAGCTCGACCACTAGCGCTGCATCAGCCCGAGAAACTAGCAGTTGCGGACCCCGATGGGCACCTTCGGAAACCTTTTTGAGTACCACCCGAAACTTAGAATTCGGACGATAGTTGTCATTGGGAAGCTGATCGCGCTTCAGCAGTTCGGCTTCGACTTCAGGCTGGCCGGTGCCGCTGCTGACGGTCATAATGACGGACTGCCGCTCAAATCGCTGCACGGTCGAGGTTAAGACCGTGCCTTCTAAATCCTGAAATTCTTCTTGAATCAGTCTACGCTGCTGATCCCGCAGCTTTTGGGCCAGCACCTGTTTTGTTTGAATCGCCGCCATGCGCCCAAAATCTTTCTGTTCGGGCGTCACGTCCAATACCACCACGTCACCGACTTGCGCTTCCGGCGCCACTTCAAGAACTTCTGCCAAGGCAATTTGATGATCGCCGTTGTCCACCTCTTCCACGATGGTTTTGCTGGCTAGCACCCGAAAGCCCTGATCGTCCTCATATTCCACATCAAGCTCGATATCGAAGTTATCGAAGTAGCCTTCTTCAAAACTGTTATCGTTCGTCATACGCTGGGTGCGACGAAAGCGTTCATACCCTTTGAGCAGCGCTTCACGCAAGGCATTTTCGACGGCATGCTTGGGGAGATTGCGCTCCAGGCTGATATTGTCGATCAAATCTTGTAGGTTAGGCAGGCTGACTAGAGACATCGTTTAGCTTTCTAACTCCCTTAAAGTAGTGGCGCTCGCCCTAATGGCTGTAATTGTTCATAAGCGGAAAAATTTCGGTTCACGGTTCACTCAACTGCCTGATCACTAAGCTGAACCTGTTCAATCAGCGTCCGCGGCAGTTTCGTCGATCGCCCCTTCCGACTGAGATAGAGATACTCATCATCCCGCTTGAGCAGTTGCCCTACCCAGTTTTGGCGCTTTTTATAGGCTTCGTTCAGCTGCGCTTCGACCATAAAGCCTTTGAAAACAATGAAGTCGAGATCGCTAGTCAACGTATTTGAAATGCCTGGACTCGACACTTCCAGCACATAGGCATCAGGAATCAAGTCAGAATCATCTAATACGGCAGCTAGCGCCTGGCTCATCTGCTCACAGTCTTCCAAGCTGGTGTCTGCTTGTTGACTGTTGCGCACATCGATCCGTAGCACTGGCGGCGAGTGGTTGGTCTGAAAAACAGCATCCACCACGTCCAAGCCCAAGCGTTCAGCAACCGGAGCTGCTAAGTCCAAGACTTGAGGAACTAGAGGATGGGCCATATGAAACTCCAATAAAAAAAGTGGGTGTCAAGCCCACTTCCTAGAACGTTTCAGTATCAGGAAGGAACGAATCGACCCGATTCGCTCGGCTTCCAATACTAGCGCAAAACTGTGGAATGAGGATGGCTCATCATCGATTCAACGGCTGAATTCCTTTCACTGTCGAGCCTGAGTTAAGTCATACAGTTTGTAATTGTCTTCTCGTAAGCGGTCAACATCCTCAACCGATAGCTGCTTAACGTAGTTAATCTTGATCTCTTCCAGCAGTGCCACTGTCCACTGCTCCAGCTCGTCAACGGTCTTATTTTGCTGCACCTCGTAACGCAACGTTTCCCCGACTTTGGCCACTAAGTTACGAGTGAGTTCAGCACCGGCCTCATCTTCAAGCGCCCCAGTCACGGTCTGATAAAGATTTTGCGATATCTGGCTGACCACTTGATGGGCAATTTGATCGGGTAAATTGCCGATGCCGGGTAAACCGCGGAAATTTTGAAAACCAGGCGCCTGCTCTAAAGCTTGTATGATGCTGTGCTGGAGTAGAGCATCGACTTCCGGTTTCACGCCAGGCAGCACTTGGTAAAGGGTGATTTTTGTCAGCCGATCCGCGATCGCTTCAACTTCATTAACGCCATTGATATCAATATATTGATTTTGATTGCCCACGGCTAACAGCCATTTAGCGACATCGCCATCGCGAACTAAATTCTGCACCTGATCGACAATGCGCAACACGACAATTTCTGTCAGTTCGATGGCAAATGTTGAGATAAAAATGCGATTGACGCGATTGCGCAGTGGAATTAGGTTGATCAGCTGCGATTGATTGACCCGCACCGCCACGGGAATCGCCCGCAGCCAGCGCCAGAATGGCAGAAAAAATAAGAGGTCATACCAGCGCAGCAGTACGGCATCTAGCAGAGTGTAGTTCTTGTAGCGACGGCTAATGTATAAGCTTCTGAGCAGCAATTCCAGCGCAAAAAAGCTGACGAACCACCCGTCAATTTTCCAAAAGTCATCTTGTGGTTGGCCATCTTCACCAATGCCGCGAAAATAGTTGGTCTCAAACAGCGGCACAATCTCTTCGTTGAAAAAGGTGATTTCTTGCGTCCATCCTTGGTCGGTCAGATAGTCCTCGCTCCAAAATTCATTAAAGGCGGCCTTGGAAGATTCCACCCCGACGCGATCGCGAACGGCATTTTTGATCCGCTCCAACGTACCAGACTTGTTGGCAATTTCGAAGGGATTCTCATCCACAATCGCGGCACTTTGAGTTTGCAAGTCGGCCAGCAATGACTCGGCTTGGCGAGACTGCAAGCCGGTTTGCGCCACCTGTTCTTCGAGGCTATCGATCGTGTTTAAGTATTTGACGGTGGTACGCTCTGGCTCGATGCCCTTAAATAACTCGCCATACCAAGTGGTAAATTCGGGCAAAAACCGCAAATAAATATCGCGAAATCGAATATAGCTAATATCAAACAGCACCAGGATCAGATTAATTAACGCAATTAGAGCCACAATGCGCTCAAACCACAAAGCGGTAGCTCGTACGATGGGGCGGCGTTTTTTGGAAGAACGGGTCAGGGCTGCCATAGGGGTGAAGAATCAACTCAAATCGCTGTTAGTGTGCCGCTAATCGACACGCTTGTCATCTGTTGGTGAGAATAAACTGATCGGTACTTTTCACCAAAGAGCCATCTCCACCAGCCCAAAATTGCGCTGCAGTGCTGGCTTTTGTAGCAGCAGTTGGAGCCAGTGGGAGTCAGGCCGCAATCTAAGCATCCGGCACAAGCAGAATTCGCTTTAGAATACTGTTACATACATTTACAGACCCATTTCCATGACAACCGCGATCGCTGCCGCCATCCACACTGTGCCCGCTTTTTCCGGGACCTACTGGCAATGGCGAGGTCATCAGATTTATTACGTCCACGCGGGCACTGAGCAGTCTAATCGCCCGCCATTACTGCTGGTTCATGGCTTCGGTGCCTCTACTGATCACTGGCGCAAAAACATCCACGAACTGCAGGCGGATTTTGACGTGTGGGCGATTGATCTGCTGGGATTTGGGCGATCGGCCAAGCCCGATCTGTCATATAGCGGCACCGTTTGGCGTGACCAACTTCACGACTTCGTGCAGGAGATGATTGGTCATGCCGCGGTGATTGTTGGTAATTCTCTGGGCGGTTACGCCAGCTTGTGTGTCGCCGCAGATTATCCCGAGTCAGTGGCAGGAATTGTGTTACTCAACAGCGCTGGGCCTTTCACAGAACCCGCCACTGCAGCCCCGCCGAACCCGATTCAGTCAGCCATTTGGCGAACGATGCAAACGGTATTGCTACAGCCTGTTCCCAGTTGGCTACTGTTTCAATATGTGCGGCAGCGACGCAACATTCGCAAAACGCTGCGACAGGTATATGTTGATCAAACTGCCGTGACCGAGCAGCTGATTGATGAGATTCGTCGCCCGGCCGATGATCCCGGGGCGGCCAGAGTGTTCGCTGCGGTGTTCAAATCCCCCAAGGGAGATACGGTAGATACGCTGCTGAGCCGCATGTCGGCACCACTGCTAATTCTTTGGGGAGAAGGCGATCCCTGGATGGATACGCGCCGCCGCAGCGAACAGTTTCACCAGCACTACAGCGATTTGAAAGAGCACTTTCTGCAAGCTGGTCACTGTCCCCACGATGAGGTGCCACAGCAGGTGAATCAGCTGATGCGGGAGTGGGTGATGAGTTTGGAGTGCTAATCCTGTAGAGATTTTGTACGTGCCTGTTAGAGAATCAGGGCAAGGGGCGTGGGCTGATGCAGCATAACCGGTTGCTGATTGACGAAGGGGTTGCCGCTGGATGTCATCGACCAACCGCACTGACCCCGAGGCGGTGCGGTTGACTAGCAGTCCTCGCAGAGTAGAGTCTCAGAAGTGCTTTGGAAATGCTTCATGATGAAAGGGTTGTTAAACCTCCCTTGGGGTTGGCGATCGCTTACCCACAGCTCTGATTCTCCCGACACCGGCGGCACTTTGGGGTGATGGCTGGCGTAAAAGTAGAGAGAGCGCTTACAGTGGAGGCAAAATTTCTGGGTCTTTGCCCGCTCGCCATGTCCGATGCTGACCACGCTTATCAACGACGCCTGCGGCTGATTCAACGCTTGTCTCAGCTATCGTCCGGTCAGGTGCTCTTTGCTTTAGCAGTGCCATCGTCATTGGTGCCTCCGGCGACGGCAAAACCCGGCGATCGCGTTCAGTCTGGCAAGTGTTATGTTGGGCCGCGCGGCTATGTGCTGCTGTCAGGGGTGTTCTGCGCCGAGGCTGGACCCATGCAAAGCCTTTGACAAGACATCAGGCGTCCACTGAATCAATCTTGCAGCGGCGGTTACTATGGAAGAGCACCGATTGAGTTTGCCATTCTGAGCGCCATGGAAAACACCTCCTGGATCAAGATTGTTCTAGAGCGGCTGCGGTTTTTGACCAGACCAGTCTCTCTGGCGTCATCTCTGGCGGTCTTGCTGTTAGCCATTTTTGTTTGGGATTATTTGCGGCATCCTGAATGGTTTGGCGCGTATGAAAATACCGAAGGCGGTCCTAATGCTGACCTTGATCTGTCAAACCTGACCCCCGAGGAACAGGCGGCAGTAGCGGGTATTGACAACCTAACGCTGCTATTCAACGAGTTGGGAACCGAATCTTCGGCGATTCCTCAACTGCAGGCCCTGGCCGAAGACTCAGATGAAGCCCAGAATGTCTTTCTTAACGACATCTTGGCTTTATCGCAGCCCAACGCTAGCGGCTCAACTGTGGACGGCAACCCGTTTACTCGCTACCTGGAGCAGTATCGGTTTGGGGCTAATACGCCTTCAGCAACTGCGGCAGCGTCTAGAACTTCTGGGACTTCATTATTAGGCTTTAGCTTTGGTCCGCAGGGAAGTGGCAATCAGTCTAAAACTGCAACAGAGAGCGAAAACCCGCTGACGCGGGCGCTGCAAAATCAGTCTGGTCAGATTGTTTCCACCCAGGCAGATGCTGACACGCCTTTGGCCAACGAGCTGCGATCGCAGTCCGAAGCGGCTGCCGACAATGAACTTACCGCTGAAACCGCTGTCTCGCAAACTAACTTACCGCCAGGGGAATTTAGCTCCCAGACAGTGACGATTCCCGGCGTAGATTTTCCGGTGTTGCCGACTTTACCGCAGATGTCGCCTCCTCCTGGCACCACTGGCTACACGCCCCCCTCCTCTTTAGATTTGGTACCGCCGCTTCCTGGTCGCAGCGCTGCCAGTTCGCCATCGACCACCGGCACTTCTTCTTTGGTGCCCAGCAGCACGGGACTGCCGAGCTCATCATCCGGCACCGTTGCTCCCTCGCTGAACTCACCTAACATAGACGTCAGCAATGGGTTCGTAACTCCCGTCACGCCAGTGGTGCCCACCGCTACGCCTCAACAGACCGTCCCCGCACCATTCACCGCGCCCCGCGCTCCGGGAACCTATACTGGCGGCGGCTACATTCACACCTTCTCGAATCCCAGCGGACCTTCGAACTAATACCGCTACGCGGAATTCAAAATTCAAGATTCAGAATGCAAAATGTCAGCAGACTGGCTTTTCAAACATCCTGAATGGTGAGGCTAACTTCTGCCATCGGGTACTAATGGCTATCGTCGTCTAGCTAGCTCAAATTTTGGTAGAGCGGCATGCAGTTTTATCGGTATGGGTGCGGCAGTTGATGGCGTGGCGGGATTATGGCTGCGCTGCCGTAAAGAGCGATCGCCCCAGCCGATTGATCTGGCGGGCGATTTGGATATGGGGCTCATCCGGCACGATGGGAATGACGTCAGCGGCTTGGCCCATACCGCACAGGGCGATCGCCTGATTCGCCGCTTCGAGTCCGGTAACGTAGGCTTTTTCTTGCGACCAGGAGCCGTGGCGGGTCACAATCCAGTCGCCGCTCATAAACACATTTTGGAAGCTGGTGACGCTGGGCAAAAGATAGCGATAGCTGCCGGGGGCAAAGTGGGTAACGCCCTGGGGCAGGCGAATCACGCTGTAGTCAAAAATTTTGGCGTCGCGGAAAGTCGGTAGGCAACCGGCTAAATTTTCCTGCACTAGGGGCAAAATCTCTTCGTCGTCAAGGTGCAAAAATTGGTTGGCGTGGTAATAGTCAACCTCGATGACGCTGCCCGGTTCATCGCCATACTCATCGTGCAGGGCATTGAGGTCGAAGAAGGTCCAGCCTGTGGTCTGGTGGAATCCGAAGCAGGCGTTGGAGGGTAGCGGAATATCGATTTTGCGGTCAAACCAGAGCCGCGTCGCCAACACATCAACCGCTCCTAGATTCTGCACGTTGCGAAACTCTGCCCGACGGCGCAGAGCGGGACTACTGGCAACAATCTTCTTTAAGCCGGTGATGCCCACGGAGAAAATCACGGCGTCCGCTTCAAACACCTCATCGCCGCAGACGACGCCCGTCAGGCGATCGCCCTCACCTTCAATCACGTCCGTGACCCGATGATTAGCGAGAATATTGCCCCCTGCTTGCTCAATCGCTTGGGTCCACGGCTGAAAGATTTGTTCGCCCACCGTGCCGCGACACCAGCGCACATCAAAGTCTGGTTGGTGCGCCAGGATGAAGTAGTAAAGCATGCCTATGGTGGCAGCGGCAGAGCACTGTTCGCCAGGGGCAAAGAGGCCGACTAACAGCATTGGCTCAAACGCATCAGTGTAGAGCCGTTCGGAAACGCCGTACTGGCGAAATAGCTCGCGGGCTGAAAGGCGATCGTAACGCTTCCAGGCGTCGTGGGAGTTGTCAAAATCCACGACAGAGTAGAGGAGCGGTAAGGCCGAAAGGCGATCGCTTAGCGGCAACCGCTTGAAATCAGTGTATAAGAACGTCCCCAAAGGACTCGGCAGGTAGGGTTCCATTTGGAACAGCGGCGACTCGACCTCTAACCCGTGGGGTGAATATTGGCTGGAGCGGGTGTAGGGGGTGAATGGCTGAATGCCCAGTTCGTCAGTTAGGGCAAAAATATTGCGATAAGGGTACCAGAACCCGTGAATGCCGGCTTCGACGGAACGGCCCTGCTCAGTTTGCCATCCAGCCACCAGTCCGCCGGGATAGCTGCCCGCCTCCAAAAGCGTCACCCCGTAGCCTTGTTTGGCCAAGTGATAGGCTGCCCCCAAGCCCGCCCAGCCAGCTCCTACTACCACTACTTGTGGCGCTGCCTGTCCTTGCTCATTCATACCGTCATCCACTGCTGTTTTTCTCTAATCTAAGCGTTTAGCTAACCCTTTTGAGCACCATTTTGTGAATCTCAGGAGAATCCAGAACGCGGAATCTGGAATGCGGAATTTGGAATGAGGAGTTAAAAAGCTTGCGGTACAAGACTTTTAGCAGTCAGCTCAATTCTGACTAAACAGCTAATTGTTCATTCTGGCTCAAGGGGTCTCCGACAGCGATTGATTGCTGTCGGAGACAGCAGTTCTCAATGTGGTTTTATTGTGTTGGAAAGTACCGCTTAGGCTGAGCTTGTCGAAGCCGATTCACCCTTCGACAAGCT